>JBJHDJ010000597.1:0-1519 GCA_050486485.1 Porticoccaceae bacterium | reverse complement strand
TTACTCTGAGCTTTTCGATGTTCAAAAGGAAGCCGCCCATAGCAGCGGCGAGGTGTACGGGGACCTGACGCCAAGGATGAACGCACTCCGCGAGCAGGCGCCGGTACTCAAGGGTTCCTTGCGGGAGCTGCTCGATCTCCCCGAGGTGCACCAGGCCTACGACCGTCCTCGCCAGCATTACACGCTGCTGACCTTTGAGCTTTGCGAGCGGGCCCTGCGGGAAAACCTGCTGTTCTCCTCCAAGGTCTACGAGGAAAGCCCCGGGGTGCGGGCGCTGGGCAATGTGATTCTCAAGATGACCGGCGAGGAACACCGCCGCAACCGCGCCGTGGTGCAGCCCATGTTCATCAAGCCCCGGGCCGTCGACTGGTGGCGCCCCAACTGGGTGGAAGGGGCCGTGGACGCCCTGCTCACCAGACTGGAAGGCAAGCGCGAAGCCGACCTGAACATGGACCTCTGCGCACGGCTACCGGTACATGTGGTGACCCAGGGTATCGGCATGAAGGGGGACAACGCCCTGGTATTCCGCGACCATTTGCAAAAGAGCACCATTCTCGCCCGCAACCTGCCCCCCGAGCAGGTCAGGGAATCCGCCGCCGAGGTGACCCGCATGCTCATGGAGCTGATCAACGAGCGCCGCCGCGAACCAGGCGACGATGTCATCTCCGGGCTGATCCAGAAGGATCTCGAGCTGGAGGACGGTGGAACCCGCAAACTCACCGACGAGGAGATTTTCTCCCACTGTCGGCTCATCATGCTGGCGGGCGGAGGCACCACCTGGCGTCAGTTGGGTATCACCCTCCACGCCCTGCTCAAGGACTACCGCCTGTGGGAAGCCTGCCGCGACAACCGCGAGTTGATTCCCAGCGCCGTGGAGGAAAGCGCCCGCTGGATGCCCACCGACCCCATCTTTGCCCGGCTGTTGATGGAGGATGTGGAGCTGGAGGGAGTGAGGATCCCCGCCGGCTCGCGCATCGACATGTGCCTGGGGGCGGCGAACCGCGACCCGTCGCGGTGGGACAACCCCGATGTCTACGACCCCTTCCGCCCCTACCAGTACCACCTGGGCTTCGGCATGGGACCCCATCGCTGCCTCGGCATGGAAGTGGCCAAGCAGGAAATGATCGTGGCCCTCAACGGCCTGATGGATCGCTTCCCCAATCTCGCCCTCGACAGCAGCGCCCCCGAGGCCCAACTGCTCGGCGGCGTCGAACAACGGGGCATGTCGGCCATCCCGGTGATTCTCAGATAACCCGCCCGCGCCCGCCCATGACCACACAGCCATCCGCCAGTACGCGGTCTCCCTTCGACACCGGGAGTTTCCGCAAGGCCCTCGGGTCCTTCACCACCGGCGTCACCGTGGTGACCACCCGGGGGGGCGATGGCGGCGATGTGGGTCTGACGGCCAACAGTTTCAACTCTGTCTCCCTGGACCCACCCATGGTGCTGTGGAGCCTGGCAAAGTCGGCCATGAGCATGGAGCATTTTCGCGCCGCCTCCTATTTCGCGGTGCACATAC
>JBJHDJ010000596.1:0-1525 GCA_050486485.1 Porticoccaceae bacterium | reverse complement strand
GGCGGGATTTGTGCTGTTCTATCTGGCGGGCATCGTGCTGGCCATGCTGCCCAGCCATTTCGCCCATCGGCGGGATCCCTTCTACCGCAGCCTGGGGGCTTCGGGGGCGGTGTCGGCGGTGCTGTTCGCCTTTATCCTGCTGCAGCCCTGGGCCATGCTGTTCGTGATGTTCGTGCCGGTGCCCGCCATCGTCTTCGCGGTGCTCTATGTGGGCTACTCCCTGTGGGCAGGCCGCCGCCAGCGGGACAACATCAACCACAGCGCCCACCTGTGGGGCGGCGCCTGGGGGGTGGCCTTCCTGCTGGTGCTGGAGCCTCGCCTCCTGCCCCGTTTCATGGAGCTGCTGCTGCGCGGCCCCAGCGGGTTTTGAGACACGCCCCGGGAGTGGCTCAGGGACAGGAGGCGATCACGGCCCGCGCCAACTGGATGGCCAACTCGCGGTTGACCTCGCCGTCGTCGTCGATATCCACCTCGATGCCAAACTCGGTATCCCGGTCGAGCACCTTCAGGGTGTTGGCCTGCCCGCCACCAGTCCAGGTGGCGGCACTGCCCAGGTTGTCCACCGGCTCGTAGCGGGTGGCGGCGATCATGTCCCTGCCGATCCTGCCAGCCAGGACGCGTTCCTCCTCCGACATCTCCCCCTCCATGCCGGCCAGTTGCTCATCCAGGGCGGCGAGGGTGGCGGCCATCTCCTCCTCGTCGAGGTTGCGGTAGGTGAGCTGAAATTGTTGCGTGGCCACGCCAGCGTCGTGCCTGCGAATCCAACTGATGGCCACCCGGTTGTCCACCGGTGTCTCGACCTCGAACGACCCGAGGTCGACAAGCCGGACCCGATCCCCTGGCCAACTGTGCTGGCAACTGTTGGTGGCGAGCGTTTCGGAGGTTTCCAGTTCATCCGGCAAGCCGGCATGTACCTGCCTCACCAGATCGGTGGAAAACAACTGGCAGGGCTGCTCGGTAAAGTCGGCGACGCAGGAGCCAGCCCGCGACGGCGCCCTGTCGGCGGCAGGGGGCTCGCCGGTCGCCGTGGTGGTGTCGCCATCGCCGCAGGCGCTGATCAGGGCCGCCAGGGGCAGCCACAGCAGATGTTTGCTGAATTCCATGGTGAGGCTCCTTGTCGCCAGCCGGAAGGGAGAGTGAAGGGCCGCCAACCATGGGATCCACGGCCGGCCCGCCGTTGAGCAGTCTAGCAAAGGTTGGTCGACCGTGGTGATCCCCGCCTGTGTCCTTGGCGGTGGCGCCCTGTGGGGTTATGGTTAACAGAGGATAAGCGGGTTGGCAGAGGACAAGCGTGGAACAGGTACAATGTCACGGATGACAAAAGATCCCCTCGATATTCTCCATTCAGTCTTTGGCTATAGCGCCTTCCGGCCACCCCAGGATCAGGTGATCGACACCCTGATGGCGGGGCAGGACGCCCTGGTGCTGATGCCCACCGGTGGCGGTAAGTCCCTGTGCTATCAGGTGCCCGCCATTGCCCTGCCGGGCACCGGCATCGTGGTGTATAAAATGATCGCCGTGATGG
>JBJHDJ010000595.1:0-1545 GCA_050486485.1 Porticoccaceae bacterium | reverse complement strand
CACCGGCGACAAGGACATGGCGCAACTGGTGGAGGACAACATTACCCTGGTGAACACCATGACCGACTCCCGTCTCGATCGGGAGGGCGTGGTGGACAAGTTCGGGGTGGGTCCGGAGCTGATCGTCGACTTCCTGGCCCTGGTGGGGGACAAGTCCGACAATATCCCCGGTGTGCCTGGCGTCGGCGACAAGACGGCGCTGGCCCTGCTGCAAAATCTGGGTGGACTGGATGCCATCTACGGTGATCTTGAAGCGGTGCGGGAGCTGGATTTTCGCGGCGCGAAAAAGATGCCGGAGAAACTCGCCGAGCACCGCGACCAGGCGTACCTGTCACGCCAGCTGGCCACTATCAAGACCGATGTCGCGCTGGAGGTGGACGCCGACGAACTGATTCCCGATGAGCAGGACAAGCCGCGACTGCTGGAGCTGTTCCTCGACCTGGAGTTCAAGGCGTGGAGCGATGAACTGCTGGGGGACGACGAGGCCACCGCCGGCCAGCCGGCCACGGAAAAGACCTGGGAAACCGTGCTGGACAAGGACAGTTTCGAGGACTGGTTGCGGCAGCTGGAACAGGCGGAGCTGATTGCCTTCGACACCGAGACCACCAGCCTGGACTACATGGAGGCGAAACTGGTGGGGGTGTCCTTCGCCGTGACGCCCCACCGCGCCGCCTATGTGCCCTTGGCCCACGACTACCTGGGCGCGCCCACCCAGCTGGATCGCCACTGGGTGCTGGAGCGCCTCAAGCCCCTGCTGGAAGACCCCGGCCGCGGCAAGCTGGGCCAGAACCTCAAGTACGATATCAGTGTGCTGGCCCGCTGTGGCATCGAACTGCGTGGCGCCGCCTTCGACACCATGCTGGAATCCTATGTGCTGGATGCCACCGCCACCCGCCACGACATGGACAGTCTTGCCCTCAAATACCTGGGGGAGAAAACCATCCACTTCGAGGATATCGCCGGCAAGGGGGCGGGTCAGCTGTCCTTTAACCAGATCGACCTGCAACAGGCGGGGCCCTACGCCGCGGAGGATGCCGACATCACCTTGCGGTTGCATCACCACCTGTGGCCTCGGCTGTGTGAAGTGCCGGCCCTGCGGGAAGTCTTCGAAACCATCGAGATGCCCCTGGTGCCGGTGTTGTCCCGTATCGAGCGCAACGGTGCCAGGGTGGATGCCGCCCTGCTGCGCGGCCAGGGGGAGGAGATCGCCAAGCGCCTCGACGAACTGGAGCGGGAGGCCCACCAACTGGCGGGGGACTCCTTCAATCTGGCCTCCCCCAAGCAACTGGGGGAGATCCTGTTCGACCGGCTCAAGCTGCCGGTGTTGAAGAAGACCGCCACCGGCGCCCCCTCCACCAAGGAGGAGGTGCTCCAGGAGCTGGCCCTGGACTACCCCCTGCCGCGGGTGATTCTCGAACACCGTGGCCTTGCCAAGCTCAAGTCCACCTATATCGACAAGCTGCCGCGCATGGTCAAGGCGGGGACCGGCCGTGTCCACACATCCTATCACCAGGCCGGCACGGCCACGGGGCGGCTGTCCTCCTC
>JBJHDJ010000594.1:0-1550 GCA_050486485.1 Porticoccaceae bacterium | reverse complement strand
CATCCCACTCCCGGCGACCGTCGTCCCTTAGGCCCAGGTGGTACTCGGAGTCCACCGCATGGCGCTCGCGATCGACAAATTCCGGCGTGAACAAGGGCGCGACAAAGAACCGCGAAAAGCGATCCAGAGCCGCGGAGAGGTGAGCCGCGTCCACCTCGAAAAAGTAGTTGGTTTCCTCCAGGCTGGTGTAGGCATTGTGGGTGCCGCCGTGCTCGCTGATGAAGGCCTGGTACTCGCCGGCCTCGGGAAAGCGATCGGTGCCGAGAAACAGCATGTGCTCCAGGAAGTGGGCGAGGCCCTCCCGTTCCCGGGGATTGTCGAAGCTGCCCACATTGACGCTGAGGGAGGCGGCCGCCTTGTCCGCCTCGGGATCCGAGACCAGCAGCACGGCAAGGCCGTTTTCCAGGGTCAGGTAGCGGTAACCGCGATCGTCCGCCGGACTGCGGTACACCACCGCGTCGCCCCGCTCCGCCTCGCTGCCGCTGGCGTACCAGGCGACATCCGGGGTTGACGGCACAGGTGTCTCCTCGGTGGCCTGCGGCACGGTGGGAGAATCCTCCCCCGGCGAGCAGCCCGCCAACAGGATAGCCATCAGCAGCGCCAATAGCGCGGGGCTCGGCAACTTCGCTTTCAGGGGGGAAAACATCTCAACTCCTTCTCGGCATGGGTATACAGCCGTCGCCGGCTGGCGGGAAAATCAGGTGTCAACCTCGGGTTTTTCCCTGCGGGGCCAGGCGTTGTAGAGGGCCTTGACCAATGTCGCGAGGGGGATGGCGAAAAAGATGCCCCAAAACCCCCAGAGCCCGCCAAACACCAACACCGCCAGGATGATGGCGAGAGGGTGCAGGTTGACCGCCTCGGAAAACAGCAGGGGCACCAGCACATTGCCATCGAGGAACTGGATGACCGCGTAGACAATGCCGAGCCACATCAACTGACTGCCCAAACCCCATTGAAAGTACCCCACCAGCATCACCGGGATGGTCACCACGGCGGCGCCGATATAGGGAATGAGCACCGACAGTCCCACCGTCAGGGCCAGCAGGGCGGCATAATCGAGACCGAGAATCAGGAAAGCGAAATAGGACACCATCCCGACAATGATGATTTCGATGACCTTGCCGCGCACATAGTTGCCCATCTGCAGGTTCATCTCCTTCCAGATCCGCTGCATCACCGGGCGGCGGGACGGCAGCAGGTTGGCGAGGATGCCGGTCAGGTGGTCCTTGTCCTTGAGCAGAAAAAACACCATCAGCGGGACCAGGATGACATACACCACCACCCCCGCCAGATTGGGCAGATTGCTGAACGAGAAGGTGAGCAGCGCTTCCCCCAGTCGCGCCGCCTCGCCGGAGGCATAGGCCAACAGGTTGCGCACCTCCACCTCGGAAATCAGCTCCGGGTAGCGCTCGGGGATCATCAGAAGGGCCTGCTGGGACTGCTTGACCATCCAGGGAATCTGGGCGACCAGGTTGCTCGACTGCTTGAAGAGAATGGGCACCAACAGAAAAAAGGCGACAAAGACAAGGCCGGTGAACAGCAGAAACATG
>JBJHDJ010000593.1:0-1551 GCA_050486485.1 Porticoccaceae bacterium | reverse complement strand
CGGCCAGTTGGAGATGCTCGACCAGGCCGGCTGGCAACTGCGCTTCGACAACTACCACCAGGTGGGCGACCTGGTGCTTCCGGGGCGTATCCGCGGCAGTCGCGGCGATGTCAGCTTCAATCTGGTGATCCGCCAGTGGCAGGTACAGGAGCAGCCCTAGTGCTCCATCTGCCGGCCCCCGCCAAGCTCAACCTGTTTCTGCATGTCACCGGGCGCCGCGCCGACGGCTACCACGAGTTGCAGACCCTGTTTCAACTGCTGGATTACGGTGACGAGCTGGGCTTCGCCGCGCGCGAGGATGGCAGGTTGCGCCTGCTGGACCCCCTGCCCGGCGTCCCCGACGAGGACAACCTGGTGATGCGCGCCGCCCGCGCCCTGCAACGGGCGGCGGGTTGCCCGCTGGGGGCGGATATCGCCCTGGTCAAGCGGCTACCCGCCGGGGGAGGCCTTGGCGGCGGCAGTTCCGATGCCGCCACTACCCTTCTTGGCCTCAATCACCTGTGGCAACTGGGCCTCGGCCTCGCTGAGCTGGCGGCCATCGGCCTGCCCCTGGGGGCCGATATCCCGGTGTTCGTGCACGGCCGCAGTGCCTGGGCGGAAGGGGTCGGCGAACGCCTGATACCGGTGGAGCTGGCGCCCGCCTGGTACCTGGTGCTGTGCCCGGATTGCCATGTTTCCACGGCGGAAATCTTTGCCCACCGGGAATTGACAAGGAACGCACCTGCCATCACAATACGCGCCTTTCTCGGGCAGGGTGGCCAAAATCACTGCCAGCCCGTCGTGGAAAAGCTGTATCCCGGCGTAAAAACAGCCCGCCTGTGGCTCGAACAATTTGCGCCGGCGATCATGACAGGCACGGGTGCCTGCGTGTTCGCCAGGTTTGACAGCGAAGCCGGCGCCCGCGCCGCCCTCGCGGAAAAACCCGGGTTGTGGCGGGGCTTCGTCGCCCTGGGGGTCAACAAGTCACCCACCCACACAGCCCTCGAGCAACTGACAACTGGGGTGTCGCCAAGTGGCTAAGGCAACGGGTTTTGATCCCGTCATTCGTAGGTTCGAGTCCTACCACCCCAGCCATATTCAACGCCCGATTGCACCAAAACCAGGAACCTGACCGTGGCCAATCTGATGGTTTTCTCCGGCAACGCCAACCCGGAGCTGGCGGAGGAAATCGCCCGGCACCTGTTCGTTCCCCTCGGCAGTGCCACCGTCTCGCAGTTTTCCGATGGCGAGATCAATATCGAGATTCGCGAGAATGTCCGTGGCCAGGATATTTTCGTGGTGCAGCCCACCTGCGCGCCCACCAACAACAACCTGATGGAACTGGTGCTGATGGTGGACGCCCTGCGCCGCGCCTCCGCCGCCCGCATCACCGCCGTGATTCCCTACTTTGGCTACGCCCGCCAGGATCGCCGGGTGCGCTCGGTGCGGGTGCCCATCAGCGCCAAGGTGGTGGCCGACATGCTCGCCCATGTGGGGGTCAACCGGGTGCTTACCGTCGACCTTCACGCCGAGCAGATCCAGGGCTTTTTCGACTGCACCGTGGACAATGTG
>JBJHDJ010000592.1:0-1551 GCA_050486485.1 Porticoccaceae bacterium | reverse complement strand
GCTCGGAGAAGGCGGGCTCGGTCTGGAGTGGGTGCCAGGCGGAGTTGAGTGCGACCGGCAAGCCTACCCTGTTGCACCCTGGATTGCAGCAAAGACGGCATCACATCCGCGACCAGCGGTTAAAATTTGTTACTTGGTGGCACAGAGTTCATTGTCATGGACAACATTGTCGATGGGAAGGCCGCCGTCGCTGACAGGCGTGCCGTCCTATCTGAATGGCCCTGGTTTAAGGCATTGCGGGCTTCGTAGTCCGGTCGGCATCCCGCCTTGCATCCCGCTTGCCGGTGCAGGCCAGGTTGTTTGACCATGGCGGGAAAACCCTGCACTATTTCGTATACGCGGATATGGGTTTGCACATTCGTATGCGACAGGGGCGGCGGCGGGCGGTACCCTTCACCTGCAATCCCTCCCCTGCAACCCCTGGAGCGGTTGTTCATTCTTGCAAGGGAATCATGGTTCATGAAAAAAGAAGGCTCCGTCAAACTGGTCAAGTCCGCCATCCGCGCCATGACCCTGTTCCAGGTCTTCGCCGAGGCAGGCCGCGCCCTCACCCTGGGGGAACTGGCGGAGCGCATGGATGCCCCCAAGAGCAGTTGCTACGAGTTGCTTCAGACGCTGGTTCACCTGGGCTTTGTCAACGCCAGCGATGGTGGCAAGAGCTATTACCCGTCCCGGCGCCTGTACGAGCTGGCCAGGCAGATCGACCGCTTCAACCCCATCAGGGAGAGAATCGAGGCGGCGCTGAAAAACCTGCGCGACCTCACCGGAGAAACCGTGGTGATCGGCAGGCTCCACGGCAACCAGGTGGTGTTTTCCGAAGTGTTCGATGGCACCCACAGTATTCGCTACACGGCCCGCTCCGGTGATCAGGTGCCGGTGCACGCCAGCGCCCTGGGCAAGGCACTGCTCGCCAGCCTCGACGAGCCATCCCGGGGCAAGCTGCTGGATGAGCTGGATCTGGAGCGTTTCAACAAAAACACCATCACCACCAAACGGGAGCTGGAGGCCAACCTCGCCGCCTGCGTCAAACAGGGGGTCTACACCACCCGCGGAGAGTACCTGGGGGATGTGATGGGCATGGCCTGCCCGCTGCGGGTGCAGGGACACCGGCTGGCGGCGGGTGTCGCCGGCCCCGTGTCCCGCATGGAAAAGAATTTCCGCCGTTATGCCCAGGCCCTGCTGGAGGCTGTCGCCAATATCGAGCATCGTTGAAGGTCGAGCCGGTGCGACTCGATGGAAGGGCTGCAACCCGTGTGCGAGCTGAACGCGAAGAGCAGGATCAGGTCCTAATGGCACTGAGTTAAGCCCCTCTACGCTGGTAGGGCGGTGTCCCGGGGGAGAGTTTTCGAGACCGTCGGCGCCAGGGATGGCGCCGTCGAGCCCCCAGGGATGGGTTTACGGCGTGTCTCGAAAACTCTCCCCCGGGATGCCGACCGGGCTACGAAGTCCGAAATGCACTAAATCAGTGCCATTGGGATCAGGTCCGCCATTTGAGCGATTCTCCGCTACACTGAATTTCCGCCCTGGTAACCAACATTCATTGCTTGACGG
>JBJHDJ010000591.1:0-1552 GCA_050486485.1 Porticoccaceae bacterium | reverse complement strand
AGCCGCTGGGACAGGCTGCCGAGGCGGTTCTCCACGGTGGACAGCCAGAAGCGCAGGTTGTCGGCGCGGGCATAAAAATGGGCGTTGTAGCGGTCGTCGTCGGTGAGCCTGAACAGGTAGGACTCGATATGGCGGATGGCCTTGCGGTACTCGTTCTCGGTGGCGGGCAGCATCCAGCTGTTGTTGTCGAAATTGAACAGCGGCTCCGCCAGGGCCAGGTCCGGGTCCTCCTGGGATTGGGACTGGGAGCGGCTGAAACGCTCGCGCATGGCCTTGGACAGGTCGCGCACCTGGATCAGCACGCCGTACTCCCAGTTGGGGATATTGTCGAGCCACACACCCGGGGGGAGGCGGTCATTGGTCAGGTAGCCACCGGGCTTGTCCAGCAGGGTGCTCGCCACCCCCACCAGGGCGGCGCTGGTGGCGGCTCCCGTCACCTTGCGGCCACCGGCGTGATCCTCGATCAGGGCATCGAGATCCAGATAGCCGGGTTCGCGGCTCCAGTACCAACTCAGGGCCAGCAGGATCACCAGCAACACGCCCACCGCCGCCCCCACGGCAAACAACAACTTTCGGTCCATCCGCCGGAAGGGAAGCTCTGCTCTCATGGTGACTGCTCTCCGCGCCGTGACCCGCCACAACGGACAGGCCACTCCTGTGAAGTTGGTTTTGAAGTAACTCCGATAAAGTATTGGCGATTCCCCTGGAAAGTACAGGGCATCAACGGCGGGGATCGATCACCGAGAAGCTCACCGTGCGACTGCCGCAATCACCAAAATCGAGGAGGATGTCGACGCTGTCCCCGGCAGCGAGGGGCGCCGACAGGCCATGGACCATCAGGTGATACCCCCCCGGCGCCAGCTCCAGGGTTCCACCGGCGGGCACAATCATTTGCTCCACCTGGCGCATGCGCATCACGCCATTCTCGTGTCTGTGCTCGTGTAGCTCCAGGCGATCGATGCCCGGAGCGGAGGCGGCCACCAGGGGGCAGTCGCTGGCGCCTCTGTTGGTGGCGACGAAGAATCCGGCGGTATGGGCCTGGCCCGGGGGCGTTTCCCGCAGATAGGGGTCGGCGATGGCTATCGGGTGGTTGTCACCCTCGTCGGCGCAGGCCATCAGGGGCGCCAGGCAGGCCAGCGCGACGACACGGGAAAGCGTCCGCCACCCGGCGGCGCGACAACGAATAAGCTCGGGGATTGCGGGCATTGGGTACCTCCAGCCAGAGGCGCACTATAACACGGCAACAACACGGCGAGGCCCGCCGGTTTTGCCGGCGACCGCACCGGCCTTACAATACCTCCCCGACCCACCTGCCCGGAGACCCGCTTGAAAGCTGTCACCACCACTTGGCTCGCCACCTGCCTGTTGCTGTTGGCCGGCGCCGCCCAGGCCCTGAACGACGGTGTCAACCTGTCCCGGGGCCTGGCCCTGCCGGGTCAACAGGGGGACTTCCTGCCGGTGGAAGAGGCCTACCAACTGGCGCCAAGCCTGGAGGACGGCCGACTGGTGATGGACTGGCTGATCGCCCCCGGCTACTACCTCTATCAGGAGC
>JBJHDJ010000590.1:0-1564 GCA_050486485.1 Porticoccaceae bacterium | reverse complement strand
CGCCAACGACACCCACTCGGTGAAGAAGCTCGATCTGGAGAGCCTGCGCAATTTCCGCGATCGCTTCGGCATTCCCATCCCCGACGATCAGCTGGAAAAGGTGCCCTATTACCGTCCGCCGCCGGACAGCCCGGAAATCACCTACATGAAGCGCCGCCGCGAGGAATTGGGTGGCTTCGTGCCGTCCCGCCAGGGGGATTTCCAGGCCCTCGAGGTGCCGCCCCTGTCCGCCTTCGACAAGCAGCTGGAGAGCAGTGGCGAGCGGGAAATTTCCACCACCATGGCCTTTGTGCGCATTCTCACCACCCTGGTGAAGGACAAGGACATCGGTTCCCGGGTGGTGCCCATCGTGCCGGACGAGGCCCGCACCTTCGGCATGGAGGGCATGTTTCGCCAGTTGGGCATTTACTCCTCCCAGGGGCAGAAATACACCCCCCACGACGCCGACCAGATCATGTACTACAAGGAGGACAAGAAGGGCCAGATCCTCGAGGAGGGCATCACTGAAAGCGGCGCCATGTCGGCGTGGATCGCCCTGGCCACCGCCTACAGCAACTACGACTGCCCGATGATCCCTTTTTACATCTTCTACTCCATGTTTGGCTTCCAGCGCATCGGCGACCTGGCCTGGGCCGCCGGGGATAGTCAGTCGCGGGGCTTTCTGATCGGCGCCACCGCCGGGCGCACCACCCTCAACGGCGAGGGACTGCAACACCAGGATGGCCACAGCCACCTGCTGGCCAGCACCGTGCCCAACTGCCGAAGCTATGACCCGGCCTTTAGCTACGAGCTGGCGGTGATCATCCAGGACGGTCTCAAGCGCATGTATGGCGACAAGCAGAACTGCTACTACTACATCACCACCATGAACGAGAACTACCGGCAGCCGGCCATGCCGGAGGGTGTGGAGGAGGGCATCATTCGCGGCATCTATCCGCTGCGCAAGGGCGGTAAGACCGCCAAGGGCAAGCCCCGCGCCCAACTGATGGGCTCCGGCACCATTCTCAACGAGGTGCTGGCCGCCGCCGATCTGCTCAAGGACGACTTCGGTATCGAGAGCGATGTGTGGAGCGTCACCAGCGTCAACGAGCTGGCCCGGGACGGCCAGGCCGCGGCGCGCTGGAACCGGCTGCATCCCGACGACAAGGAGAAGGTGCCCTATCTCACCGCCACGCTGGCGGGGCGCGATGGCCCCTTCGTCATCGCCACCGACTATATCAAGGCTTACAGCGAGCAGTTGCGCCCCTTTATCCCCGGGGATTTCCATGTGCTGGGCACCGATGGCTATGGCCGCAGCGACACCCGGGAGCGCCTGCGGGACTTCTTCGAGGTGGATCGCCGCTACATCGCCATCACCGCCCTCCATGGCTTGGCCCGCCAGGGAAAGCTGGACAAGGCGGTGGTGAAGAAGGCGATCGCCGAGTTCGGCATCGATGCCGACAAATCCAATCCGCTGCTGGTTTAAGGGGAGCTGTCCATGGCCAATCAAACCGTCCGAATTCCCGACCTGGGGGGCGCCGAGGAGGTCGAAGTCATCGAGATCAGCGTCAGCCCCGGCGACGAG
>JBJHDJ010000589.1:0-1567 GCA_050486485.1 Porticoccaceae bacterium | reverse complement strand
GCCTAGAGCAGTTGCGTTTTCTGTGGCACGGGCGCTCCATCCATGTGGCCGAGGCCTGTGCCCCGGTGCCCGGCGGGGTGGATACCGAGGCGGATTTGCAGCGGGTTGTCGCGCGCCTGGCGGAGATCGAGGCGAAACGCTGAAGGGCGACGGCCCGGCCGTTGCCCTCAGTCCGCCCCGGCCATGGCTCCGCGCACCGCCTTGGCAAGGGCCTGGCGGCGGTAGGGCTTGTAGAGCACCGGGTCGTGCTCCTCCACGATGGGCTCGCCGTCGCCGGCGTACCCGGTGGTGTAGAGCACCGGGATACCGGGTCGCAGTTGCCGGGCCCGTGTCACCAGTTCGGGCCCGGACATCGCCGGCATGACCCTGTCGGTGAACAGCAGGTCCACCGGCTCGCCGCTTTCCAGCAGCGCCAGGGCATCGCCTCCCCGGGACAGCGCCGTGACCCGGTAGCCCAGGGATTCCAGTTGGCCGCGGGCGAAATCCCGCACCAGGTCGTCATCTTCCACCAGCAGGATATGCTCGCCGCGGCCCATCTCTGCTTCCTTGGGCTGGAGCCTCTCCCGGTTGTGGGGAGAGGCCTGGCCTTCGCGGGCCACGGGCAGGTAGAGGGTAAAGGTGCTGCCCTCGCCGGCGCGGCTGTCCACGGTGGCGGTGCCACCGGACTGGCGACAGAAGCCGTACACCATGGCCAGCCCGAGACCGGAGCCCATGCCCTCTGGCTTGGTGCTGAAAAACGGCTCGAAGATCCGCTTCAGATGGTGCTCGGCGATGCCCGTCCCGCTGTCCGTCACCGACAACAGCACGAAATCCCCGGGGGAAAGATCCGCCAGGGTGTCCCCTGGCGCCATGTATTTGTGCCGCGCGGACAGCACCAGTTCACCGCCACTGGCCATGGCGTCGCGAGCATTGAGGCACAGATTGAGCAGGGCGTGCTCCAGTTGCGCCGGGTCCACCAGGGCCGGCGGCAGGCCGGCGGGCATATCCCGCTGGATGTCGATATTGCCCCCCAGGGCCCTGTGCAGCAGCGGCAACATGTCGTCCACCAGCGCCTGGACATCCACCACCCGGGGAGACAGGGGTTGCTTGCGGGCAAAGGCCAGCAGGCGCCGGGTGAGGTCGCTGCCCCGTTCGGCGGCCTCGACGATCATGCGCGCCAGATTGCCCAGGTCGGGGCTGGCGACGAGCTCCTCCACCAGTTGCTGGGCATTGCCGAACACCACGGTGAGCAGGTTGTTGAAATCGTGGGCGATGCCGCCGGTGAGCTGCCCGACCGCCTCCATGCGCTGGGCCTGGCGCACCTGTTCCTCGAGGACCAGGCGCTGGGTGATATCGGTGAGTCCGCCGACCATGCGACTCGGCTTGCCGTCGCGATCCCGCAGCAGGTGGCCGCGCTCTTCCACGGTGATCCAGCGCCCGTCGCCATGGTTCATGCGGTAGTGGATCATCCAACTGGAATCCCCATTGCCGAGAATTCTGTCCCTTTCCTCCAGCAGCCGCGGTTTGTCATCGTCATGGACCAGGGCCAGCCAGGCATCGATGGTGTCGAAATCCGCGGCGGCCCTGC
>JBJHDJ010000588.1:0-1570 GCA_050486485.1 Porticoccaceae bacterium | reverse complement strand
GCTATCATCAGGTGGCTCCCATCACCCTGTGGCGATGTGGCCCGTCATGCTGCACTGCACAATTCACTTCCATTATTCACCATTCACCCAGCGATGCAAGCGGCTGGGTGGCGATACCGTATAATGCCGCCCTTTTCGGGCCTGTCGATACCATGAATCCAGCGATGTCAGCCGATCCGGGCCGCTACAGGCAACAACTCGACGCAAAGCTCGACGCCCTGCGCGGGGACTTTGCCGGGCTGGGGCTGCCGGAGATCGACCTATTCCCTTCCCCGCCCCGGCACTTTCGCATGCGCGCCGAATTTCGCATCTGGCACGAGGGTAAACGCAGCCACTACGCCATGTCACCCCCCGGCGGCGGCAAGCCGCGGCCCATCAGCGACTTCGCCATCGGCTCGACAGCCATGGTGGAGACCATGCCGAGGCTGCTACAGGCCATCGAGGACAACCAGGAACTGCGACGCAAATTGTATGCCGCTGAGTTTCTCACCACCCGCCGAGGCGAGGTACTGGCCACCCTGATCTACCACAGACCCCTGGACGAGGCCTGGCACGCAATTGCACGGACAGTCGCCGAGCAACTGGACATCGACCTGATCGGTCGCAGCCGCGGCCAGAAGCTGGTGGTGGGGCGGGATTTCGTCACCGAAACCTTCGTGGTCGCGGGGCGACCCCTGGTCTATCAGCAGGTGGAGAACAGCTTTACCCAGCCCAACGCGGCAGTGAACGAAGCGATGCTCAACTGGGCGGCGGCTGTCAGCGCCGACTCCCCGGGGGATCTGCTGGAACTGTACTGTGGCAACGGCAATTTCACCCTGGCCCTGGCGGCCAATTTCCGCCGGGTGCTGGCCACGGAGGTCTCCAAGGTGTCGGTGGCCTCGGCCCGACACAATGCCAGTGTCAACGGCATCGCCAATGTCGAGGTGGTGCGCATGTCCAGCGAGGAGTTCACCGAGGCCTGGAACGGTGTGCGACCCTTCAGGCGCCTGCGCCACCTGGATTTGCTGGACTACGACTTTTCCACGGTGTTCGTCGACCCACCCCGGGCCGGGCTCGATGCCGCCACCGTGGAGCTGGCGCGGCGCTTCGACCGGATACTGTATATCTCCTGCAATCCGGCAACGCTGAAAGACAACCTGGAAACCCTGGCGGACAGCCATTCCGTGGCGCGCTTCGCGGTATTCGACCAGTTTCCCTACACCCATCATGTGGAGTGCGGCGCCCTGCTGGTGCGCCGTTGAACGGCACGGGGCCGGGGGCAGCTTGCCGCGAGCAGTCCTGATTGTCCAAGCCTCCCTGACTACCCGCTACCTGGCCGTGGTGTGACCCCTACCCTGGTGTTTGGTTACACTCCAGCAACCGTGGTGTCCGTTGCGCCAGGAGACTATCCCTCATCAATGCCACGTCAACGCCATGTCACTGACACGACATGGCCACGAAACAGACGAACCAACGCAAGACCAAGGAGTACCCATGCCCAAGACAGTTTTGATCACCGGCGCCAATCGCGGCATCGGCCTCGCCCTGGCCCGGCTCTACAATGACAGGGGCTGGAAGGTGATTGGCGCCT
>JBJHDJ010000587.1:0-1582 GCA_050486485.1 Porticoccaceae bacterium | reverse complement strand
GGCCTGTCGAGAAGTGGCAACGCGGAGTGCGGATCCGCCTGAAAGCCCCGTAGGGCGCGGCCTGACAGGCGCCAGCGCGGCGTTGGCTTGCTTGCCAAGGACAACCAGCCTTGCCCTGCGCAAGCCGCCTTGCGCTGGCGCCTGTCAAATTGCGCAGAGGCCACTCCCAATTAATAGAGGTGCCCTTAAGGCATTTCGGACTTCGTAGCCCGGTCGGCATCCCGGGGGAGAGTTTTCGAGACACGCCGTAAACCCATCCTTGGGGGCTCGACGGCGCCATCCCTGGCGCCGACGGTCTCGAAAACTCTCCCCCGGGATACCGCCCTACTGCCGTAGAGGTGCCCTTAATTCAGTGCCATTGGAGTCGGCTCCCACCGCATTCAGCCGATAGCATGAGACTATGTACCCTTTATAAATAATATATTTCCTGCCTTCGCCGGGATGGACTACTGTTACAGTGAGTTCAGAAAATGGCTTGCAGGAAGGCGCCTTGGCCATTCACCCATCCATTGACCAGGCGCCATCAACGCACCAAGCAAGAAAACGGCAAAGGCCAACAGGCTTCGCGGTCTGATGCCCATCGATCGGGGGCTGCAAGGCCCATGACCACATCAGCCAATCCACCCAACGCAATGAGGATTCCACACATGCAAGGTGACAACTCGACAACCGGCGGCAAATGCCCCGTGATGCATGGCGGCACCACCACATCCGCCATGGCCAGCATGGACTGGTGGCCGAAGGCGCTCAACTTCGACATTCTCCACCAGCACGACACCAAGACCAACCCCATGGGCGAGGGCTTCAACTATCGCGAGGAAGTCAAGAAACTCGATGTGGCGGCGCTGAAGCAGGATCTCTACGACTTGATGACCAACAGCCAGGACTGGTGGCCGGCGGACTGGGGCCACTATGGCGGCCTGATGATCCGCATGGCCTGGCACGCGGCCGGCACCTACCGGGTTGCCGATGGACGGGGCGGCGGCGGCACCGGTAACCAACGCTTCGCTCCCCTGAACTCCTGGCCGGACAACGCCAACCTGGACAAGGCCCGGCGCCTGCTGTGGCCCATCAAGAAGAAATACGGCAACAAGATCAGCTGGGCCGACCTGATCATCCTGGCGGGCAATGCCGCCTATGAGTCCATGGGGTTGAAGACCTTTGGCTTTGGCTTTGGCCGCGAGGACATCTGGCACCCGGAGAAGGACATCTACTGGGGCTCCGAAAAGGAGTGGCTCGTTCCAAGCGACAGCCCCGACAGCCGCTATAGCGGCGAGCGCGACCTGGAAAACCCCCTGGCGGCGGTGATGATGGGGCTGATCTATGTGAATCCGGAAGGCGTCGACGGCAAGCCCGACCCCCTCAAGACCGCCCACGATGTGCGGGTGACCTTCGAGCGCATGGCGATGAACGACGAGGAGACCGTGGCCCTCACCGCCGGCGGCCACACCGTGGGCAAGGCCCACGGCAATGGCGACGCCGGGAAACTGGGTCCGGAACCCGAAGCCGGGGAGCTGGAGGATCAGGGCCTGGGCTGGCTCAACAAGACCGGCCGGGGGGTTGGCCGCGACGCGGTCACCAG
>JBJHDJ010000586.1:0-1588 GCA_050486485.1 Porticoccaceae bacterium | reverse complement strand
GGGCAAGGCTTTCGAGACACGCCGTGAACCCCCCTCCGGGGTCCGGCCCGCAATCACAGATTGCGGGCGTTCGGCTGCGCACAAAGCTGCGCTTTGTAAACGCTTGCCTCACCCTTGGGGGCTCGACGGCGCCATCCCTGGCGCCGACGGTCTCGAAAGCCTTGCCCTGGGTGCTGACCTACCATCGACGCCAACTTGACCAGCATCTTTTGACACCAGGGTGGAGCAGTGCACCGCCCTTCAAACCCGCACGACACCTTCCGCCCCCCGGCATGGTATAGCCGGCGCCCGTCCCTGGCCAGCACCGCGCGGAGTCCCGTATCAAACCCCTTGCCGATCATGGGGACTACCACCATAATACTGTACATATATACAGTCTTTGATTCCTGCCCGAGTAAGCCGTCATGAAAGAAGTCGTGATGAAAGATGCCGCCATGAAAGTCCGCGCCCAGCGTCCAGCGCCCCGCAATCGCGCCACCCCCTGCTTCCTGTCCAGGGTGCAGGCGGGCTTCCCCAGTCCCGCCGACGACTATCTGGACAAGACCCTCGACCTCAATGAACTGTTGATCCGCCACCCCGCCGCCTCCTTCTACTGCCGGGTCAGCGGCGACTCCATGACCGACGCGGGAATCTTCGACGGCGACTACCTGATCGTCGACCGCGCCCTGCGCCCGGCCCACGGCGATGTGGTGGTAGCCGCCCTCGACGGCGAGCTCACCTGCAAGATCCTCGACCTGCACCACCAGCGCCTGCTGGCGGCCAACCGGGACTACCCCCCCATCCCCATCCGCGAGGGCGCCGAGTTCGTCATCGAAGGCGTGGTCACCAGCTCCATCCGGAGGCACAGATGCTTGCCCTAGTGGACTGCAACAGCTTCTACGCCAGTTGCGAACAGGTGTTCCGCCCCGACCTGCGGGGCAAGCCGGTGGTGGTGCTGTCCAACAACGACGGCTGCATCGTCGCCCGTTCCCGGGAAGCCAAGGCCCTGGGCATTCCCGACCTGCAAGCGTACTTCAAGGTGGAGCACCTGCTGCGCCGCCACGGCGTGGCGATCTTCTCCAGCAATTACCCCCTGTACGGCGACCTGTCGCGGCGGGTGATGACCACCCTGCAGCCCTTCGCCACCGCCATCGAGGTGTACAGCATCGACGAGATGTTCCTCGACATGGGCGGTTGCGACTACCGCGAGCTGGCGCCGCGTATCCGCGCGGCGGTATGGCGGGATGTGCGCATCCCCGTGAGCCTGGGACTGGCGCCCACCAAGACCCTGGCCAAACTGGCCAACCGGGTGGCAAAAAAGGCCCCGGCCTGCGAAGGGGTGTGCATCCTCGACGAACCCCACAAGTGGCGCTGGGTGCTGGAGCGCATGGCGGTGCGCGAGGTGTGGGGCGTCGGGCCCCGCCTGGAAAGCCGCCTCGGGACACTGGGCATCCGCACCGCCCTGGATCTGGCCCGCGCCAACCCCAAGGTGCTGCGCCGCCACGGCAGCGTCAACCTGGAGCGCACCATCGAGGAACTGAATGGCCGCCCCTGCCTGGATCTGGAGGAACTGCCCCCCGACAAGCGGCAGATCTACTGCACCCGCTCC
>JBJHDJ010000585.1:0-1597 GCA_050486485.1 Porticoccaceae bacterium | reverse complement strand
CTTTCAACTGGTCAGCCAGCAGATGGAGGCCACCTCGGGCCAGGTGGTGGCGGTCGCCGATATCGGCGCCACCATGCTCACCCTGAGTGTGTTGGTGGATGGCAAGACGGTCTATACCCGGGAACAGTTGTTTGGCGGCAAGCAGGTCACCGAGGAGATCCAGCGCCGCTACGGCCTGTCGGTGCAGGAGGCGGGGCTGGCCAAGAAGCAGGGGGGGTTGCCGGAAGACTACGAAATGGAAATCGTCGAACCCTTCAAGGAAGCCCTGATCCAGCAAATCTCCCGTTCCCTCCAGTTCTTTTTCTCCTCCAGTCAGTACAATTACATCGATCAGCTGGTGCTGGCCGGCGGGGTCGCCTCCATGGATGGCCTCAGGGAGGATGTGGAGGACAAGCTCGGTCTGCCCACCCTGGTGGCAAACCCCTTCGCCAACATGGCCGTGTCCAGCAAGGTTAACGCCGTGGCGCTGGCCAACGACGCACCGGCAATGATGATAGCGCTGGGCCTGGCCCTCAGGAGTTTTGACTGACATGGCCACCATCAACCTGCTCCCCTGGCGGGAAGAATATCGCCAGATTCAAAAGCGCAAGTTTCTGGAAATTGCCGTGGTGGTGCTGGTCGCCGCCCTGCTGGTGGTGTTCGCCTGGGACCGGGTGATGGGTTCCCGCATCGACAACCAGACCAGCCGCAACCAGTTGCTGCAGGGGGAAATCAACGAGTTGGACAGGCAGGTGCGGGAGATTTCCGAACTCAAGCGCCGCAAGCAGGACATGCTCGAGCGCATGGAGGTGATTCAGGCCCTGCAGGCCAACCGCCCCGATATCGTGCGCATTTTCGACGAACTGGTGGAGGCCACCCCGGAAGGCGTGTTCCTCATCGACCTGCGGCGGGTGGGGGACAACGTCTCCCTGATCGGCTATGCCGAGTCCAACAGCCGGGTGTCGGCGCTGATGCGCAACCTGGATGCTTCCTACAAGTTCACAGAGCCCAATCTCACCCGTGTGCAGGCCAACGACACCTTGGGTGAACAGGGCAACCGCTTCGAGCTCAGGGTGCAACTGACCCGTCCCGAGCTTGCCGCGGACCGGGTGCCGGAGGCGTGATCCATGGCTAGAACGACGGAGTGGCTCAACCAGCTCAGGGAAATCGACTTCGCCGAGCTGGAGTTCGACACCATCGGCGTCTGGCCCCTGCCGGTACGCATCGGATTGCTGGCGTTGATCTTCGTGCTGGTGCTGGTGGGCGCCTACTACTTCCATGTCAGGGATCTGGGGGCCAGGCTGGACAGGCTGCAACGGGAGGAGGTCACCCTGCGGGACAGCTTCGCGCAGAAGGCCTTCGAGTCCGCCAATATCGATGCCTACCGGGCCCAGATGGTGGAGCTGGAACAATCTTTCGAGGCCCTGCTGGCGCAACTGCCCACCGACACCGAGGTGCCGGGATTGCTGGAAGACATTACCGAGATCGGCTACGGCAGCAGCCTGGAGATAGAGAGTATCACCCTGCAGCCGGAGGCAACCTCGGAATACTATGTCGAACTGCCGATCCGCATCGTGGCCAGCGGCGGTTATCACGACTTTGGCGCCTTTGTCAGTGG
>JBJHDJ010000584.1:0-1600 GCA_050486485.1 Porticoccaceae bacterium | reverse complement strand
CGGGATCCTCGGCGAGGATGCGTCGCAGGCGATTGCGGCGGAATGACCGCCACAGCTCCCGCCATGGCAAGACCTGGGGGGCATCCTCCGGGTAATTGGCCCGGTGCTCCGCGGGCAGTCGGTGCCAGGGGGTGCCGGGTTGGTCGTGATGGGCGTTGTGATAGCCAAAGTTGAGGTTGAGCAGGTTGAGCAGGGGCCAGCGCCTGGAGATCAGGTTGGAGTAGGTGTGTTCCCTGTCGTACTGGCCGCCACGCCCCTCCCGGGGCACGGGCTGATCCGGTCGCTGGATGAGGTAGTACTCGTAGGTGTGGGCGTAGGCGTCGGCGACAAACAGGGCGGTGAGAAAAAACAGAAAGGCGAAGGCATAGCCCAGCAGGACCTGGGGTCCCAGGGCCAACAGTATGGCGAAGAACAGCAGGCGACTGAGGCCCACTATCACTACCCGACCTCGCTCGTCACGAAAATCAGCGCGCACGAAAGGTCGCACCAGCACTTGGTACTGCATGATCAGCTCAACGGCGGGGATAAAGCACCACTCGAGGCCGTAAACCAGGCGGCGCGCCCAGGCCGGACGCTGTTGCAGAAAATCCCGCGGATCGAACAGGCTCACATCGGCCCTGTCCCCATGGTGGCGCATGTGCATCGTCTGAATTCGGGAGAAGGGTGCGTAGGCCGATCCGCAGATCCACGACAGACACTCCCCGACCCCCAGGTTCACGCGCCTGGCGCGAAAGACATTCTGGTGGGCCAGTTCGTGAATGAGATAGGCCGCGACCACCAGGGCGTGGGCGGTGAGCAGCACCCCTGGCAGCCACAGCCAGGGGCTGGTGGTCATCATGGCGATGCCCATGAGCTTGGCCAGCGGGATATAGGCGAAGGCCACAGAGTTGGCCCAGGCGCCATCCTGGTGGCGCCAGAGGGAATGGGAACCTGCCATCCTGTTTCTCCGACTGAAGCGTTGACGAGCCGTGAGCATGGCACTTTGGAATGATAAATACAAGTAAAATTACCAGTAAATATAAATGTTGTAGCGTGGTAATATTGTCGGGATGAATCAAGGAGAATCAGGATTGGGGACCAAGACCAGCAACGCCGTTCACAGCCAGCGCCGCCGATTCGTGCAGGCCCTGAACCGCATGGATGCCGCCTGGATGGACTTTCTCCAGGACCAGGCGTTTTCCGATATCAATTATTCCGACTTGTTCACGGGGCTGTGGCTCAATGATGGACCCCTGCGCAAGCAGGAGGCGGTGGCGCTGATGCGCCACCTGGGACCCCAGACGGCAAAAAAGTACCTCGATCACGCCATCGACAAGGGGCTGGTGATGGAATTGCCAGACCCCGCCGATCGGCGCGCCAAGCTGATTCAATTGTCGCCGGCCCTGCGCCAGGGCCTGGAAGCCTTTTTCGATCACGCCATTGGCCTGTTCAGGCAGGCAGTGAATTGAAAAAGCGGTAGTGCCTCGGTTTGAAACTCCCCTGTAGGTATGTGGGGGTGTGGTGTCGGTATTGGGGGTACGCCAACAATTGTACATCCCTGTACAGGCTCGGCTGGCAACGTCCTGTTGCCAGACGCCCCCCAATACCGACACCCCACCCC
>JBJHDJ010000583.1:0-1602 GCA_050486485.1 Porticoccaceae bacterium | reverse complement strand
TGCAATTGAATCGCCAGATATTGCGCTTCACCGAATCGATCTCGGCGTGAAGCATGAGGCGATCCCCGGGAACCACCTGGCGCTTGAAGCGCACGCCATCCACACCGGCGAACAGGTACAACATGTTGTCCTCGGCGCCCTTGTTGACGGTGGCGAAACCCAGCACGCCAGAGGCTTGGGCCATGGCTTCGATGATCAGCACACCGGGGAAGATCGGCGCGCCGGGAAAATGGCCATTGAACACTTCCTCGTTGGCGGTAATGTTCTTATAGGCGAGAATTCGCTCACCCGGCTCCAGCTCCACCACCCGGTCCACCAGCAGAAATGGATAGCGGTGTGGCAGCAGTTGCTTGATCTGGTTGATGTCCATGAAAACCCCTCGAGAAATGGCGCGACTGTTTGTCAGTGTTTGTCCGGTTTCTGCTGTTTTTCCAATGCCTTGATGCGTCGCGCCAGGTCGTCGAGTTGGCTGAAACGCACCGCGTTGCGCTTCCAGGCGCCATTGTCCTGGAACGGGGTACCCGACGAATAGACGCCCGGCTCGGTGATGGAACTGGTGACCATGGTGCGAGCGGTCACCGTGACACCATCGCACAACTGGATATGACCCACCAGGCCAACCCCCCCCGCCAGCACGCAGTGGCGGCCGATCACCGTGCTGCCGGACACGGCGGCGCCGCCCGCCAGGGCGCTGTGGTCACCGATGCGCACATTGTGGGCAATCTGCACCTGGTTATCGATGATCACATTGTTGCCGATCACGGTATTTCCCAGGGCGCCCCGGTCGATGGTGGAGCAGGCGCCGATTTCCACATCATCGCCAATCTCCACGCCACCCAATTGATGGATCTTCACCCAGCGACCGCCATCGTTGGCGAAACCGAAGCCGTCGGCGCCGATCACCGCCCCGCCGTGGATGATCACCCGGCTACCGATCACCACCCCATGATAGAGGGTGACACGGGGATGCAGGACGCCACCGCAACCTATCCGGCACCCGGCCCCCACCTGGCAGCCGGCGCCGATCTCGGTACCCTCGCCAATGACGACACCGGGGCCGATGACCGCGTAGGGGCCGATTGAAACATCGTTGCCGAGGGAGGCCGAGGGATCCACCAGCGCCGTGTCATGGACCCCCGCGGCAGCAGGGGGGCGGATCTCGAACAGCGCCGAGACCCGGGCATGGGCCACATAGGGGTCGGCATGGACCAGGACATTGCCAGCAAAGGCCGCCGCATCCGCCGGGGAGAGAATCACCGCCCCTGCCCGGGTAGTCGCCAACTGACGGCGGTAGCGGCGGCTGGCGAGAAAGGCCAGGTCATCGGGGCCCGCCTGCGCCAGGGTATTGAGGCGCAGTATTGTCAGCCGCGGGTCGCCCCGCAGCTCGGCCCCGAGAAAATCCGCCAGCTCCCGCAGGGTAAACCGGGTGGTCATCCGCGACGGTTCGACAGGCAACGGTAGGGCTTCGGGCGGTTATTGGGTTTTCTGGTTGAGCCTGTCCGTCAGCTTGGCGGTGAGGTTGACCTGGGGCTCGGCCATCAGCACGGCCTCGGAGCGCAACAACACGGTCACACCTTCCTGTTCCACCAATTCCTGAAGGGC
>JBJHDJ010000582.1:0-1603 GCA_050486485.1 Porticoccaceae bacterium | reverse complement strand
GAGCTGGGCGTTCTCCTGGCGGGAGGGAATCAGATCCCCGGGAGGGGGACGGGAGATGGCCTTGGCGACCGAACCGCGCAGCACCAGTTGATCGTCCATCAGGGTGTAGCGCAGGTGCAGGCTGGGCAGCACATTGCTGTAGCTGTTGGAATCCTTCACCGGGTTCACGGCGCTGACCTGACCGCCGCTCACCACCACCTCGTTGGCGCGGCTATCCAGGTGGGTGGATTCGAGGCGCACGCCCCCCAATACCCGGAGACGATCGATTTCGGCAGTGGCCATCGCATAGCCGGCGTAGATGTTCTCCTTGATATCGAAATCGGCGTTGGCGGTGGTTTCCTTGGTGAACAGCCGGTCGGCGGCCGACTGGGTCAGGTTGCCGGTCTGGTCGCGGTGCAGAGCCACATAGCGACGCCAGTCCGGGAAAAAGCCCAGCAACTGGCCGCGCCCGCCGGACTCGTCCATGAAGTCGTTATTGCTGTAGTACTCCAGCAGATCCTGCACGGCGACGCCGTTGAGACCGGTGTAGCGAATGGTCTCCGGCTGCGCCTGGGAAGCCTCCTTGAGTGTGGCCCGCAGGCCGCCCTTGAGGGTCCAGGCCACATTTCCGGTGAACAACTCCCGCTGCGTGTTGAAATCGAAGCTCAGTTCATCCTCCACCCTGGGCACCTGGGAGGTGACATACTGGCGGAAGGCCAGGCCCGAGGGATTGCTGATATCCACCCCGTTGTCGATGGTAAACACCGGAAAGTCCCGTTTCGAACGATCATAGCTTAGGTCTACATTGTTGAAGGAGTTGAGCACCTGGACCGTTTCGGGATAGTCCTTCTTGGCCTTGCTGTAGGCAGCACGGCCGTCGAAGACCCAGTCGCCGCTGCGGTGTTCGAAGCCGCTGGTGTACATCTGGAAGACATTCTTTGGCTCCCGGTAGAAGGCGATGGTGTCGATGCGGCCTCCCGTGGAGGAGGCGCTGTCCGGCGTGACATCGAAACGGGTGGCGGGGTTGGGGCGGTAGTCCGTGCCACGGCGGTGCAGATCCCGGTAGTCGTAGTGGTAGAGGCCGCGGGCGTAGAAGTGGGTGTCATCCGTGGGGCGGAAGTCGAACACCAAACCGGCGCCGATCTTGTCCTTCTTTTCATCGCGGTCGTAGTACAGGGCGCGGTTGATGAAATACTGATCGCCAGTGACAGTGTAGGCGGTATCCACCACATCGTAGCCGCGCTCATCGCGGAAGTAGGCGATGGAGGCCAAAAGTCCGAATTGTTCGTTTTCACCGAAAGTATCGCCGTAGGTGACGCCGGCCTGCCGGTTCCAGGTGCCGCGGTTGTCGTTGTAGGTGGTGCCCACCTCCGCATCGAGGATGCGCTCGTCCCGGTCGTAGGCGGAGCGGGTGATGAGATTAACCGTACCGCCGATGGCGTCGGCGGACATGTCCGGGGTCGGCGCCTTGATGACATCCACCCGCGCCAGCATGTTGGAGGGAAAGCTGTCGAGGGCGATGTCCCGGTTGCCGTCCACATTGGTCATGCGCAGGCCGTCCACGGTCACGGTGTTGTACTGGGGAGCGAGGCCACGAATGGTGGCGGTGCGCTGCACCCCGGCG
>JBJHDJ010000581.1:0-1605 GCA_050486485.1 Porticoccaceae bacterium | reverse complement strand
CTGGTGGGTTACGCCTGCGGCTAACCCACCCTACGGGTGATGGCGCATCACCGCGGCCGCCCCGTAAGAAGGGTCGGGCGAAGCGACACCCATCGATCCGCAGTGATGGGTATCACTGCGCTCACCCGATCCACGAGTCGCTCTCAATCGCGATTACTACTCGGCGCGCAGGGCGTCGATGGGGCTCATGCGGGTGGCCTTCATGGCGGGGCGCAACCCGGCGACGAGTCCGATCACCAAGGAAAGCGCCAGGGCCCCGGCCACCACCGGAAACTGTATGGCGATGGGCAGACCCGGAACGAACAGGATAACCAGCAGAAAAAACACGCCGATGGCCAACAGGCCGCACACGCCCCCCGCCAGACCCAGCAAGGCGGCTTCCCCGAGGAACAGGTTGCGCACCTGGGCGCGGGTGCCACCCAGGGCCCGCAGCAACCCCACCTCGCTAATGCGTTCCGTGACGGTGATCATCAGGATGGTGGTGATGCCCACCGCGCCCACCAGCAGGGAAATGGCCCCCAGACCGCCTCCAGCGTACTTGAGGATGCGCAGGATATTGTCCATGGTGGCCAACATTTCGTCCTGGGTGACAATGGTGAAATCCTCGAATCCGTGGCGACGGATCAGCAGCTCCCTGACCCGTTCCGCCACCAGGGATGAATCAAGGGCGGGGTTGTAGAAAACATCGATTTCCATGAGGCTTTCGCGGTTGAACAGTTGCAGGGCGCGGGCCGCCGGGATGTAGATGATGTCGTCCAGGTCGATGCCAAGAAAATCCCCCTTGGACTCCATGACCCCAACCACCCGCAACCGCATCCCCCCCACATGGACGAATTCGCCGAGTGCGTTGGCGCCGCCGAACAGCTCGGACTTGAGCTTGCTGCCCAGCACCGCGAAGGCCCTGGCGCGGTCGAAGTCCTCCTCCGGCAAAAAAGTCCCCTGGGCCACGGCGATGCCCCATGCGGTGTCGGTGCCGGGGCCGACACCCGCCACATTGGTGAACCGGCCGCGGGGGCCAGCCTTCACCTGTGCGTTGCCCATCACCACCGGCACCACCGTCTCCACCCCGGGCAGCCGGCCGATGGCCTCGGCATCCGCCAGGGTGAGGGGCCGGGTGGTGTTGAGAATACCGCCCATGCCCTGGGTTTCCGTCTTGCCGGGGGTGACGGCGATGATGTGGGTGCCGAACTGGGTGAACTCCTTGAGCACGAACAGGCGCAGGCCTTCACCGAGGGAACTGAGCAGCACCATGGCCGCCACGCCGATGGCAAAGCCGACGATGGTCAACAGTGAGCGCACCCGCTGCTCCCACAGGGCCCGGGCCACCCAGCGCAGGCCGTCCGCCGCCGTCACCCCGCCATCCCCCGCATGGCCAGCACAGGATCGATATCCGCCGCCCGCCGCGCGGGCAGCCAGGAAAAAATCAAGCCGGCGGCTAGTGCCGTGAGGGCGGCGGCCGGCACCGCCCACCAGGGTGGCATCAGCGGAAATACCGGGTACAGGGCGCGCACCGTGAACACGGCACCGTAGGCCACCGCCACCCCGGCGACGATGCCGAGGCACACCAGCAACAGGGATTCCCCCAGAAACAGTTGCCGCACCTGA
>JBJHDJ010000580.1:0-1607 GCA_050486485.1 Porticoccaceae bacterium | reverse complement strand
ATATTGGATAACCAGATGCCGAAAGTGCCGTTCAACAGGGTGATGGCCAGCACCACCACCCAGAACTCCCGGCGCCGCAAGGCGGCGTGCACCAGGGTATCCGCGTTGGCTGGCGGGTGGGGCGCCTCCTCCACTGCACCCGTGCCGCGCTCCTCTCCCTTGGCGCCGTCGGGCCTCAATCCCAACAGCCGCGGGCTCTCCACCATGAACAGCCACACCAGCAGCGGAATGGCGGTCATCACCAGGATGCCCATGCCCCGCAAACCGATGCGCCAGCCGAAGTTCTCGAACACCAGGGCGATCAGGGGCGGAAACAGGAAGCCTCCCACCTGGGTGCCGAGGGCGGCGGTGCCGATCGCCGTGCCGCGATATCGCTCGAACCAGCGGGACAGCAGGATGGGGGACATCAGCACGGTGGTAACCCCGGTGAGAATGGGGATCAACAGCGCATAGATACCGACGAAACCCCAGATGGTGGGCGACACCGATATGACCAGATAACCGATGCCGCTCACCACCGCGCTGCCCATCAACACGGCGCGCACCGAGATCCGGTCCATCAGCCCGGAAAGTTTTGGGGCCAGCAGTCCCATCACCAGAAAGTGGCCGGTCATGCCCAGCATGATCACCGCCCGGGAGGTGGCGAATTCCCGCTGCATGGCGTCGGTAAGCAGGCCGGCGGCGTACAGGGTGTTGCCCGCCACCAGGGCGTTGAGCAGCAAGCACAACCCCACCATCCACCAGCCGTAAAAAATCTTCCCCTGTCCTCTCATCCGGAATGTCTCCCCGTTATGGTTGCCCCCTGTGGCGCAACGACAGCGCAAGGGTCCGGCAAAGCGGCGAAAATAGCAGAGTTCACCCGACCCGTCGACAAGAGCGCCGACACAAGAGCGCCGGCCTGATCAGACGCTCGCGGCGGGGGGCTCCCCCCGTGAGATGGTGCGCGCGGCCTGGGCGACGATCCTGCCCACCCGGGCGTGGTCCCGCGCCGTCAGTCGGTCGCTGGGGGCGGACACCACGATGGCCGCCACCGGCCTGCCATCCGACTCGAACACCGGGGCGGCGATATTGGTGGACCCCTCGAACACATCGCCATCGCTGACCGCGTAACCCTGGGCCAGGGTTTTGGCGAAATCCACCAGCATTTTCTCATCGGGCTGGCCGCCGAGCAGCTCGTTGCGCGCCTGCTCGCCCAGGTAGGGCAGGATGGCGCGGCTGGTGGCGCTGCCGCGCACGGGAATGATCAGCCCCGCCTGGGGCACGGTGCGCAGCAGCTGGCGGCTTTCCACCACATCCATCACCACAAAACTGCGCACATCCGGCACCGCCAACAGCACGGTTTCGTTGGTCTCGCTGCGCAACCCCTCCAGGGTGCCCCGCGCCCGCACCAGCAGGTCGTTGCCATCGTGGGCGCGGCCGGCGATGGCGAGGATGCGGGAGGTCAGCCGCCAGCGCCGCGACGCGCCTTCCGTGGCGCCGATCCAGCCGGCATCCGCCAGGGTCATGATGGCGCGCTGCACCGCGCTCTTGTCGTCCTCGAGGATTCTGGCCAGTTCGCTGACCCCCACCGGCTGGTGATGGGCAATGGCCTCGAGCACGGCGAGCAC
>JBJHDJ010000579.1:0-1614 GCA_050486485.1 Porticoccaceae bacterium | reverse complement strand
GATCTACAGCACAGCTTCAAGAGCTCAGGGTGGGTTCATCCTCTATCCCCGACCGGTGGGCAACTGGTAGCTAACCAGTCATCCCGGAGAGATACAAGGGTGGGTTAGCCGCAGGCGTAACCCACCATCCACCGTTGAGCTGCCCCCATCATCACTGGGTATCGCTACGCCCGACCCAGCCTACGGGACACATCCCTGGCAAGGGGGTTACCGGTAGGGTGGGTTAGCCGCAGGCGTAACCCACCATCCACCGTTGAGCTGCCCCCATCATCACTGGGTATCGCTACGCCCGACCCAGCCTACGGGACCGTGCCCGACCCCGCCTACAGCCCCGCCTACAGAAGGGCGGGCCATGGCCCTATCGGGGTATCTCCACGGTGCGGAAGATGAACTGCCCCTGACGCAGGAAGCGCACCAGCACCGGCGTGCCGCGGGGGATATTGCCCCGCAGGTTGCGGTAATCCCGCACGCTGGTGACGCGGCTGTTGCCCAACTGCACGATCACATCCCCGGGCCTGAGCCCCGCCACCTGGGCCGGTGAATCCGGGGCCACCTGCTCGATCACCACGCCCCCGGGAAGGCCCAGGGAGGCGGCGGTCTCGCCATCGAGATCCTGCACCGTGAGACCCAGCACATCCCCGTCGGCACCCGGCGCGGAGGCGACCTCCCGGGCATCGTCGTCGGGCAGCGCCCCCACGGTGACACTGAGGGTGCGGCGGCGACCATCGCGAATCAATTCGGCGTCGGACTTGCGGCCAGGGGCCATCAGGCCCACCTGGTGGGGCAAATCCCCGGAACTGTTGATCTCGCGGTTGTTGAAACGCACGATCACATCCCCGGGGCGGATGCCCGACTTCTGCGCCGGGCTGTCCTCGATCACCTGGGCGATCAGGGCGCCGGCGGGCTTGTCCAGGCCCAGGGAGCTGGCCAGGTTCTTGTCCACATCCTGGATGTACACCCCGAGCCAACCGCGCTCCACCCTGCCCTTTTCCTTGAGCTGGGCCACCACATCGTTGGCGACACTCACCGGAATGGCGAATGACAGGCCGATGGAGCCCCCGCCGCGGGTGTAAATCTGGGAATTGATGCCCACCACCTCGCCGTCGAGGTTGAACAGGGGGCCGCCGGAGTTGCCCGGGTTGATGGCCACATCGCTCTGGATGAAGGGCACATAGTTCTCCCCGCGCTCGGTGGGCAGGCTGCGACCGATGGCGCTGACGATGCCGACACTGGCGGAATAGTCGAGGCCGAAGGGGGAGCCGATGGCCACCACCCACTCGCCGACCCGCAACTTGTCGGGTTCGGCGAGCTTGACCACCGGCAGGTCGCTGGCATCGATCTTGAGCAACGCCAGATCGGAGCGCGGATCCGTGCCCACCACTTCGGCGACATATTCGCGGCGATCGATGAGGCGCACGGAGATTTCCGTGGCGTTGTCCACCACATGGTTGTTGGTGATCACATAGCCGTCACTGGAAATGATGAAGCCCGAGCCCATGGACTGGGCCTGGCGGTCCGGCATGGGGCGTTGCTCGAAAAATTCCCGGAAGATATCCGGCACCTGTTGTCCGGGGGGCAAGCCCATCCTGCCGCCGGAAATGCGCTGGATGGTGT
>JBJHDJ010000578.1:0-1615 GCA_050486485.1 Porticoccaceae bacterium | reverse complement strand
GCCGAAGGCGGTGGTGTCGAGTGTGGACATGGCGGAGTACTTCGATGTCACGGTCGAGAATGGCCGGATCATCCTGACCCCTGTGCGTATTCAGCAGGCCCAGGCAGTGCGCGACAAGCTGGAAAAACTTGGTATCACCGAGCAGGATATCGATGACGCGGTGGCCTGGGCGCGTCGCTGATGAAGGAGAGGGTCGTTCTCGACACGAACATCGTCCTGTCAGCGCTGATTTTCGGCGGCGGTCGACTTGCCTGGGTGCGTCATGCCTGGCAGCGTCAACAGATACAACCTCTGGTGTGCAGAGCGACCGTCAACGAGTTGCTGCGGGTGCTGGCCTATCCAAAATTCAAGCTGACCAAAGCGGAACAAAAGGAACTGCTGGCGGATTTTTTACCCTATGCCGAGGTGGTGGCGTTGCCCAACCCCTGGCCAGATCTGCCCGTTTGTCGTGATGAACAGGATCAGGTCTTTCTGGTGCTGGCTGATGTGGCCAAAGCTGATTTCCTGGTGGCGGGTGATGCGGATTTGTTGGCGATGCGCGAGAGCTTTTCCATGCGAATCATGACGGCGGATGAATTCCGGGAGCAGGCCAAGTCGCGGAAGCGGATCACCTCCCTCTGAACCCAGTTGTAGGCGGGGTCCTTGGGCCATTGACCCAGAAGGCTATGGCCTGGGAGCCAGACAGGAAAGGCCAGCGCTCATCCACAGTCCTCAAGCCATTGAGCTTCATGTTGGAAATGCCCGTCACAGGCAACGAATAGCGGCAACATGTTACTATAGCGCCCGTTTTTTGATTGGGCGCAACTATTGCCGCACCCCTGCCCTTTGATCTCTTCGACACAGACTTGCCGCGATCCCCTCGGGAATGGCCGAGAATGGCGTTTGTGGACTCTGTTGCCATCTATCACTGTCTTGGAATATTTGCCAATGTGTTTGACGAAAATGCGCTAATTTTTGTAAACACATTGAAAATAAAGAGGTTTATGTGTCCAGAATACTGATGATCGACAACTACGACTCCTTCACCTACAACGTGGTGCAGTACCTGGGGGAGTTGGGCGCCGATGTGCAGGTGTACCGCAATGACGAGCTGACCCTCGACCAAATCGAAACCATGGCGCCCGACAAGATCGTTATCTCACCCGGCCCCTGTACCCCCAGCGAAGCGGGCATTTCCGTGGCCGCCATTAAGCACTTTGCCGGCAGGATTCCCCTGTTGGGAATCTGCCTCGGCCATCAAAGCATCGGCCAGGCCTTTGGTGGCCGCGTGATCCGCGCCCGCCAGGTGATGCACGGCAAGACCTCCCTGATTCACCATGGGGGCGAGGGGGTGTTCCGGGGCTTGGCCAACCCCTTCGAGGCGACACGCTACCACTCGCTGATCATCGAGAAGGAAACCCTGCCGGATTGCCTCGAGATCACCGCCTGGACGCAGACCGAATCCGGTGAGACGGACGAGATCATGGGGGTGCGCCACCGCGAGTTCGCCGTGGAGGGCGTGCAGTTTCATCCCGAGTCCATCTTGACCCAGCACGGTCACGACCTGCTGCGCAATTTTCTTGAAGAGGGGAGCCGCTGAACCATGGACATTCAACAGGCCCTGGAGCGGGTGGTG
>JBJHDJ010000577.1:0-1618 GCA_050486485.1 Porticoccaceae bacterium | reverse complement strand
GCACATAGGGGTCGGGCTCGTCCTTTACCAGGTTGAGGCCGCGCTGGTGCATGACCCTCACCACCTCGCGGAAGTGGGCCAGTTCCTCCACCGCGAGATCCGCCATGGCGGCCACCAGGTCCGGTTTGTCCCGGTAGTGCAGGGACATGGACAGGGCCATCCCCGACGCCTTGTACTCGGCGCTGGCGTGGTCCGGCAGGAACTCGTCCAGGTGCTCGACCACCAGGGTCGCCCAGTCCATGGACGTGTTGTAACGCAGTGTCAGCATCGGCGGAACAGGCGGTTTTCGGGGGGAGCATTGTAGATCATCCCGCCACGGTTTCCCCGCTGGGCGCATCCACCCGGCGCCGCGCCCAGTAGCCCGCCAGCAGGGAGCCGGAGATGTTGTGCCAGATGCTGAAGATGGCTCCCGGCAGTCCCGCCGCCGGGCCGAAATAGCGGGCCGCCAGCACCGCCGCGAGGCCGGAGTTCTGCATGCCCACCTCGATGGCGATGGTGCGGGCGTCGCGGCGGTCGCAGCCCAGGAGCCGCGCTCCCCAATAGCCGGCGGCAAGTCCCGTCAGGTTGTGGAGCATCACCGCCAGGGCCACCAGGGGGCCGATGGTGAACAACTGGGACTGGTTGAGGGCGACGATGGTGGCGATCACCAGGATGATGCACACCATGGCGATCAGCGCCAGCCAGGGTTCCCGGCCAGCCAACTGGCGGGCCCACAGGCGGTTGGCCAGCAGGCCGAGCAGCACCGGCACCAGCACGATTTGCACGATGGACAGCATCATCGACGACACCGGCACCTCCAGGGCGCGGCCGACATAGAGTTCGGTGAGCAGGGGGGTGGCCAGCACCGATACCAGGGTGGACACCAGGGTCATGGCGATGGAAAGGGCCACCCGCCCCCCCGCCAGCCAGGTGATGACATTGGAGGCGGTGCCACCGGCGGCGGCGCCCACCACCACCAGCCCCGCCATGGCCTCCGGCGAGAGCCCCAGCATAACCGCCACCAGCCAGGCCACCAGGGGCATCAGGCCGAATTGCAGGGCCACCCCCAGCAGCACCTTGTGGGGTTCCCGGGTCACTTGCAGAAAATCCTGGGGCGTCAGGGTGAGGCCCATGGTGAACATGATGGCCATCAGCAGGGGGGAAATCAGCTGTGGCATTCCCATATCGAACCCGGCCACTTGGATGTTGGCGGTAAACCAGCCCGGCGCCAGGCAGGCGAGGGCGGAGGCGAGCAGGGCCCACAGGGGAAACAGGGCGGTGATGCGCGGCAGCAGGTTTCGCTTCATGGGCAGTCTCGACGGTTGGCTTCAGAAGGCACACAGCCCCGTGGCTTCCATCGCCCGGTAGCGCCAATATTTCAGGGCCGAATGGTCGCGGAAGGCTTCGTAGGGCAGGCTCAGGGTGGCTGGGTGTTCGGGTCCCTGCCGCCAGGTGCGGTCGAACAGGGCGGCGAAGCGCTCCGCCAGGGGGGAGTGGCCCTGGCCGCGCACAAGGATATTGGTTTCCAGGTTGTAGTCGTCGAGGTTGCGGCGGGTGAAGTTGGCGGAGCCCAGCAGCAACTGCCAGTGGCCGGCCGCGTCCCGCGTCATCATTGCCTTGTTGTGGAACTGTTCCCCGT
>JBJHDJ010000576.1:0-1636 GCA_050486485.1 Porticoccaceae bacterium | reverse complement strand
GGCCAACAGCAGGGCTTCACGGAGGATGCCAGCAATCAGTTCACCGCGGGTCATCCCCACCTGACGGTAGATGCCCCAGGTGTCGCGACGGCGCAACACCGCGAAGGCCATGGTGTTGTAGATCAGCAGCCCCCCCACCAGCAGCGCCAGCAGGCTCATGGCGGTCAGGTTGAGGTGAAATGTGGCGGTCATCTCCCTGAGGCTGGCATCCTGGGTCTCCGCCGCCACCAGGTGGACGCCATCGGGCAAGGCACCCGTCAGTCGAGATGCCTGACCCTCGTCCAACAGCAGGTCGATACGGTCCAGCACGCCGTTGCGCTCCAACAACTGCTGGGCGGCGGCGATATCCGTCAGCACCAAACCCTGGGGCAGCCCCCCGTCGCCACCCCCCACCACCGCGGCGACCCTCACGGCATGGCCGCGCCCCCGGTAGTCCAGGGTCAGGATGTCTCCCACCGTCAGTCCCTGGGACCGGGCGAGGGTCTCGGGCAACACCACCGAGGTCTCGGTGAGCAGGGTGCCGATGTCGCCCGTCATGGTTACCCCGGGAGTCAGCCCCAGGCGGTAGCGGGCCAGGGCGATTTCCGAGACCGGGTCCACGCCCATCAGGGTGTAACTGCCGTCGCCGATACGGATATAGTCGCTGATCACCGGGGCGCTGTTGTGCACTCCATCGAGACGCAGCCGGGTCAGCAAGGATTCGGGAACCCCACCGGGGCCGCCGTGAATGCGGTGGGTGGCGGAACCCGTCAGGGCGTCGACGGACAGTGACAGGGCGCGGCGGGCGCTCTCGTTGACGAGATCCACCGCCACCACCACCGCGACCCCCATCAGGATGCCCATCAGGGTCAGCAACGCCTGCCAGCGATGGCCAAGGTAAAAGCGCGCGCTGGCGCGATCGGCCAACCTCATCACCAAACCCTATCCCCAAGGGTGGTCAGATGCCCGTCCTCCAGAGTCAGGCAGCGTTGCGCCCGCTCCGCCACCTCGCGGCTATGGGTGACCAAGATCAGTCCGGCCCCCCTGTCCGCGGCCAGCGCCAGCAGCAGATCGAGCATGCGCCGACCGTTGCGCACATCCAGGTTGCCGGTGGGCTCGTCCGCCAGCAGCAGTGTCGGGGAATGCACCAGGGCACGGGCGATGGCCACCCGCTGCTGCTCGCCGCCGGAGAGTTGGTCGGGGTAATGGTGTCCCCGTTCGGTCAGCCCCACCCGCGCCAGCATGTCAGCGCCGAGTTGCCGAGCCCGGACCAAGGGTTGGCCATTGAGTTCAGCCACCAGGGCGATATTTTCAAGCGCCGTGAGGGTGGGCACCAGGTTGAAGCTCTGATAGACGAAGCCGATATGGCGGCGGCGCATGAGGGTGCGCTGGCGCTCGCGAGCCTGGGTCATATCGAAGCCATCGAGGATGATGGAGCCCCGCTCGGGGCGCTCGATGCCGCTGATCAGGTTGAGCAGGGTGGACTTGCCGGAACCGCTGCGTCCCAACAGGGCCAGCACCTCGCCCCGGCTCAGGGCAAGGTTGATATTCTCGAGAACGGCACGACGCCCCGCGGAACCCCGATAGGAAAAGCCCAGCCCCTCGACCCGTAGCAGTGGCCCGGCGTCGCCGTTGGCCGAGACCGCCGCGTCATCGG
>JBJHDJ010000575.1:0-1644 GCA_050486485.1 Porticoccaceae bacterium | reverse complement strand
GGCCTGCTGTTGCAGGTGGTGGCCCTGTCCATGCTGCTGGTGCCGGCGGCCATGCTCACCGTGCCCTGGGTGATGGCCGCCCAGGCGCTGTCGGGCATCGCCAAGGATCTCAACAAGATGAGCGCCAAGAGCGCCATCAAGCTGCTGGTGCCGGACGGCGCCGGTGGCACCCTCTACAAGTGGGTGGCGCTGCTCACCGGCTCCAAGAACGCCCTCAAGGGGGTGGGCTTTTTCGTCGGCGCCGCGCTGCTGTCCGTGCTGGGCTTCGCGGGCGCGGTGCTGGCCATGGCCGCCGCCCTGGCCCTGGTGTGGCTGGCCAGCCTGGTGCTGCTGAAGCAGGATCTGGGGCGCGCCGCGGTCAAGCCGAAGTTTCGCGACATCCTCTCCAAGAGCGGCCCGGTCAACCGCCTGTCGGCGGCGCGCATGCTGCTGTTCGGCGCCCGGGATGTGTGGTTCGTGGTGGCCCTGCCGGTGTTCCTGGCCGCCCAGTTGGGCTGGGATCACTGGCGGGTGGGCGGCTTTCTCGCCCTGTGGGTGATCGGCTACGGCGCGGTGCAGGCCCTGGCGCCGCGCATCACCGGTCGCGCTCGCCAACCGGACGGCGCCACGGTGGCGGGCTGGGGAGCCCTGCTGGCCCTGGCCCCGGCGGCCATCGCCCTGGCCCTGTGGCAGGGGCTGGACCCGGGCCCGGTGCTGGTGGTGGGGCTGACCCTGTTCGGGGTGCTGTTCGCGGTCAACTCGGCGGTGCACAGTTACCTGATCGTCAGCTACGCCAAGGCGGACGGGGTCTCCCTCGATGTGGGCTTCTACTACATGGCCAACGCCATGGGCCGGCTACTGGGCACGGTGCTGTCCGGCTGGGTTTTCCAGGTGGCCGGGCTCGGCGCCTGCCTGTGGATCTCCGCCCTGTTGGTGGCCGTGGCGGCGGTCCTGTCCCTGTCGCTGCCGCGCCACGGCGAGGACATCCAAGGCGTCCAATGATCTACAGCCGCGTGTTGGATTGCTTGATGTAAGCTTGGACATGGGCCGACGGCAGGCCTGCGAAGTGATGCACTGTAATTTATCCATGCCAAAACAAGGGGAAGCCATGAAAGCCTGGCTGTTTACCGGCGCGCACCAGCCGCTGCAATTGATCGAACGGGAAATGCCGCGACCCGGCCCCGGGGAGGTGCTGATACAGGTTCGCGGTTCCGGCCTGTGCCACAGCGATGTGGGGCGCATGGACGGCACCCTCACCCCCTACATGCCGAAAAAACCGCCCATCGTGCTGGGCCACGAGATCGCCGGCGAGGTGCTGGAAACCGGCGCCGATGTCACTGGCTACCGCCCCGGCGACCGGGTAGTGGCGTCCGGCACCCTAAAGTTCTGCCCGGGCCGCGACGCCGACGGCGGCTATGCCAGCCACTGCCTGCTGCCCCAGGAGTGCCTGATTCCCCTGCCGGAAGCGGTCAGTTTCGTGCAGGGGGCGGCGGCCACCGACGCCGGTCAGACTTCCCACAGCGCCCTGGTGAATGCAGGCGGGCTGCGGCCCGGCCTGCGGGTGGGCATCGTCGGGCTCGGCGGCCTGGGCATGACCGGGGCGCGCATCGCGGTGCTGGAGGGGGCGGAAGTCCACGCCGCCGAACCGCGCCGCGAGGCCTGGGA
>JBJHDJ010000574.1:0-1648 GCA_050486485.1 Porticoccaceae bacterium | reverse complement strand
GGAGGCTACACTGTCTCCTTGAGTGGCACAGGGGGGTGTTATCCATGTGCGAAGCGCACTTACACAAACCCGCACCGATGGCAGGTCAGAACCCAGGTGGCCAGCTTTCGAGACCGTCGGCGCCAGGGACGGCGCCGTCGAGCCCCCAGGGATGGGTTCACGGCGTGTCTCGAAAGCTGGCCTCCTGGGTTCTGACCGGGCTACGAAGCGTGGGCCTCTCTGGCAAACTGCACACTCCCCCTGGCACCCCGCTGTACGCCCTGCTGATCCTTGCCTCCCCCGCCCAGGCGGGTGATTGGTTTGCCCAGGGGGTCGCCTGGGATGACGGCCGGGTGACCGTGGCCGGCGAGTCGGACAGGTTGCAGCGCCACGAACTGTCCCTGGGCTATCGCTGGCTGGCGGACGATCCCCATGACACGGGCACGGCGCTCCGCTACGCCCACCAGCCCCTGCGCATCCGCGCTGGCAACCCCGCCCACAACGGCTATCTGCACCAACTGGACGCCCGCCAGCGCCTCGCTCGCGGGCCACTGGCGGCGGAAATGAGCCTGGGGGTGCACGGCACTTCCAACATGTTCAAGCACGGGGATTTTCACCGCGATGCCCTGGTGGCGACGGGGGTGCTGTGGGGCTATTTGGGGAGTGGCAGGGGGGAGGTTGGACTGGCCGGAGACTACCTTTTCGGGCAGTTTCGCGTGTACCCCCGTTGGCGCGCCAGCTTTCTCGCGGCGGGCGGTGAGCTGCGGCTGGACCTGCCGGTGGCCATCGCCTGGGGTCCGGCCTCCAGGGCCTGGCGACTGGCGGTGGCGCGTCACGGGGACAAATGGGCCACCCTCGACAGCGAGCGGCAGGGGCGTGACAAGCTGTACCTGAACGAATGGCGCGCCGGGGGCCACTATCGCATCGACAGCGGCTGGGGCAATCTGTCCCTGGAACTGGGGGCCGGCCTCGGCTTCGATACCCGCATCCGCTACCGGGATGACATGGCGGGGCGCATCACGGTGCGGCCTGGCGACCGCCTGTTTGGCAGCCTGACGGTGCGCTGGTAGACGGGGCTTAGAGATTGGCGGCCCGCCAGGCTTCCCGGCGGGCCAGGAAGGCCTCCACCAGACTGTCCATGCGCGCCGGGTCGTAGGGCAACAGGGCGCCGATGGCCAGGTGCTTGCTGCCGGCCCCCACCTGCTGATCGCCATCATTCACCACGAAATCCAGGCTGACGGAGCCGCGCTTGCCGTTGAGGGACAGGCGCGCGCCGTCATGCGCCAGCCGCGGATCGGTGAATGTCAGGCTCTCGAAGGAGAGCGCCATGCTTTCGTAGATCACCAGGGGACGGTCCGGGTTGATCATCACCCCGCTGTCCGCCAGCAGCGGCACCAGCACATGGGGAAAGTTGTGGCCCGAGAACGCCACGTACTGGCGGATCAGCGCCTCGCACATCCCCGGGTCCCGCTGCGCCTGGCCATCGAAACGCATTTCCAGCAGGGACTTGCCGAGGGCGTTGGATACCTGCCCGGTACCCTCGATGGCGTCGGGAAACTTCAGCGCCACCCCATCCCCCACCATGCCGGTGAAGGAAAAGACCATGGTCCGGCGCAGCCCGTAGCGGTTCACCGCCAGGGCGAACAACAGGTCGCCGGGCACGCAGAAG
>JBJHDJ010000573.1:0-1650 GCA_050486485.1 Porticoccaceae bacterium | reverse complement strand
GGATAGTCGTCGCCGGACCTGGTCAACTCGTCCGTTTCCTCGAAGATGTCCGCCACCCGCCAGCGCCAATGCAGGTAGGGGGTGTGCCTCAAATCGATCCGTTCGGTGCGGTACAGAGCGCTGGCGCTGCCATCGGCCACCGCCTCCAGCACGGTTTCCCCGTCCAGGTCGACGATGCGGTACCGGGTGTTGCCACTGAATGACCTTTCACGCCAGCCCTCCAGGCCGTTGGAAAAATCACCGATCATCAGGGTGCTTGTGGCCAGGGCAAGGCAAGCCACCAGGGCCGCCAATCCCGCCAACAGTCGCTTCATGGCCCGCCGTCCCCGCTTAGCAAGTCATCGAGCAGCCAGGCATCGTCGAAATGGCGCCGTCCGACAAAGGCAATGGCGTGGGTGCCTGGTTGGCGCATGGTGCCGGGGCTGGGCACCCCGAGGGGCCACAACACAAACCTTTCCAGACGCCGTGAAGCCGGGATCAGACCGTTCTGGTCGTAGAGGCTGGCGCGGCTCCCGGAGGGCAACGGCAGCGAGAGCAACTCGTTGGCGGGCGCGGACCTCAGGGTGTCGGCGCCGGCGGGCGGGTGCATGGTGGCGGCCTCGATGAAATAGTGGGTGCCGGCGGCCAGCCGCAGCACCAGCCGCTGGCCGCCATTGGGTTCGGGTGCGCGATCGGGGGCGAATACCGGCTCCCGCTGGCGCGGTTGTGGCGCGATCCGCCAGCCGGCGGCGGGAAACAGGGCGTAGTAGCAGCCACAGGCATGGATGCTGTCATGGGCCACCACCCGCCCGGCGCTGTCCAGGGATGTGCGCCAGATGATCCCGTCCAGCTCTCCGGCCACCAGGTCGAACGGCGAAGTTGCTGGCCGCTCGGTAAACCACACCATGTAGTTGAGTTGCAGCAGAACCTCGTCCCGGAAGCGGGTCCAGGACAGCCAGCGGTATTCGGTTCCCCGCGCTGTATCCACCCGGGGCGCGGCTTGGTCGTCGAGGCGCGGGGTGCCCGGCAGGTCCGCGCGGCCGTGGATTTCCACCCCCCATACCGGAGCGTGGGCGGCCAGCAGTTGGTCATGGGTCGCCGCGTCCAGGATGGGAATTCCCAGGGCGTCCCTGGGCAGGTCCCGGATCAGGCGCCCACTGTCGATATCCGCCGCGCCAACAGGGTTGTCGGCCACGAAATAGCGGAAGGGGCCCCGTTGATCGGATGCCTCCAGGTAGATGTCCCGCAGCCGGCCGTGCAGCGCCACCACCCGTGGCCGGGCAATTTCCCGGGCCAGGGGATACAGGCCCAGCACCCGCTGCCAGGTGTTGTAGTTGTCGGGGGCTTCGGCCCGGGCGACCAGGGTGCCGCGGGCGTTGTCGCTGGCGGCGACGAAGGCGGACAAGCGGGAGCGGCACTGGTCGAGGCCCTCCTCCAGAGCCGGGGGGAGGTGATGGCGTTCCGCGACAGCTTGCCAGTCGTTCCGCAAAGTTCGCCTGCGGGAGTGATCGAGGTTGGCCAGTTCCACGAGACGGGCCTCGCGGTCGAGCTCCGCCAGCCGCGCCAGCCAGTCCCGGAAGGATTCAGGGTCCGAGACTTCGCTGCGGAAGGACGCCAGGAAGCGATCCGTGCGCAGCCAGGGAAAACCGGGGATTCTCGCCGCCCCGGCAT
>JBJHDJ010000572.1:0-1661 GCA_050486485.1 Porticoccaceae bacterium | reverse complement strand
ATGAGGCGGATGGCGGGTTACGCCTTCGGCTAACCTGCCCCCTACGCTGCGACAATTCCACGAGGTGTCCCGTAGATGGGTCGGGCGAAGCGATACCCATCACACCGTGTGGCCTGATGGGGCGGATGGTGGGTTACGCCTGTGGCTAACCTGCCCCCTACGGGTGGCGCAGCGGATCTACACGTCCAGATTGGCCACCGACAGGGCGTTGGTCTCGATAAAGGCTCGCCGCGGTTCCACCTGATCACCCATCAGGGTGTTGAACATCTGGTCGGCGGCGATGGCGTCCTCCACCGTGACCCGCAGCATGCGGCGGGTTTCCGGGTTCATGGTGGTGTCCCACAACTGCTCCGGGTTCATCTCCCCCAGGCCCTTGTAGCGCTGCACCGCGTAGCCCTTGCGGGACTCGCTCATCAACCACTCCAAGGACTCCTTGAAGCTATTGATTTCAAAGGTTTTTTCACCTCTCTGCACGAACGCGCCCGGCTCGATCAAATCCTTGATCTGATCCCCCAACTGGAGAATGGCGCGGTATTCCCCGGAAGCGAAGAAATCCCGGGTGAAGGTATGGCTGGTGGTCATGCCGTGGGCGATCACTTCCAAGGTGGGGAGGAAGTTGTGGCGCTCGGGATCCTCCACCGCCACCACCTGGTAGCGGTGGCTGCCGGATCGGGTGTCCACACCCAGGGATTCCTCCAACAGGCGGCACCATGCCTCCACCGCCGCGCGGTCCGGCAGGGTTTCAACCGCCAGGGCCGGCAGGTAGATCATGTTTTCCAGGACGATATCGGGGTACACCCGGGACATGCGCTCGATCATGGCCATCACCCGGCGGTAGCTGTGCACCAGGGATTCCAGGGCGTTGCCGCTGATGCCGGGGGCCTCGGCATTGACATGGAGGCTGGCGCCATCCAGGGCGGTTTGGGTGAGGAATTCGGTGAGGGCGGCATCGTCCTTCAGGTACTGCTCCTGCTTGCCCTTGCTGATCTTGTACAGCGGCGGCTGGGCGATGAAGATATGGCCCCGTTCAATCAACTCCCGCATCTGCCTGAAAAAGAAGGTCAACAGCAAGGTGCGGATGTGAGAGCCATCCACATCGGCGTCGGTCATGATGACGATGGTGTGGTAGCGCAGCTTGCCGGGGTTGAACTCCTCGGCGCCGATGCCGCACCCCAGGGCGGTGATCAGGGTGCCCACCTCGGCGCTGGACAGCATCTTGTCGAAGCGGGCCTTCTCGACATTGAGGATCTTGCCCTTCAAGGGCAGGATGGCCTGGGTCTTGCGGTCCCTGCCCTGCTTGGCGGAGCCACCGGCGGAGTCACCCTCCACCAGGTAGAGTTCCGACAGGGCCGGATCCTTCTCCTGGCAATCCGCCAGCTTGCCGGGCAGGCCGGCGATGTCCAGGGCGCCCTTGCGGCGGGTCATCTCCCGCGCCTTGCGGGCGGCTTCCCTGGCCCTGGCGGCATCGATCATTTTCATGACCGTGTTTTTCGCATCCTGGGGGTTTTCCAGCAGGTAGTCGTTGAATTTTTCCGCAAGCTCTTGTTCTACAGCCGTTTTTACCTCGGAACTGACCAGTTTGTCCTTGGTCTGGGAGGAGAACTTGGGGTCCGGCACCTTCACCGAGATGATGGCGGTCAGCCCTTCCCGGGCGTCATCTC
>JBJHDJ010000571.1:0-1676 GCA_050486485.1 Porticoccaceae bacterium | reverse complement strand
GTCATCGACAATCTCGATGGCCAGCCGTTGCCGGGCGTCAATGAAATGGCCGTGTATCGGGACGGGGGCATCGCCTTCGGCACCATCGATATTCCCGCCTTTCTGGAGGGGCGTCCCACGGCGCCGTCGGCCCTGTGGCGGCTGGCCGCCGATGGCGAGCTGGTGAAGTTGTGCGATGGCCTCAGGTTCTCCAATGGCCTGGCGTTCAGCGCCGACTTTCGCTGGCTGTACCACAACGAGAGTTTCGCCGGGGTCCACGCCTACGAGTTGGACGACAGGGGCCGGGTGGTGGATGACCGCCTGTTGCTGGACAAGCCCGACTGCGACGGCATCAAGGTGGACGCCTCGGGGAGAATCTGGGTATGCGGGTTCAGCTCCAGCGAGATACTCATCCTGAGCCCCGACGGGGCCATCGACGGAGCGGTTTCGCTGCCCGGCGAGGCATCCACCAATCTGTTGTTCGGCGGCTCCGATGGCAGAGACCTCTATGTCACCACCGTCGCCGCCTACGGGGTGTCCGACCCGGGGGAAATCGAATTGTTCGAGGAGCGGGAGTCCACCCTGTACCGGGGGCGATCGCCGATTGCTGGACTGCCTGTGTCGCGGCCTGGGTTGAGGCTGGTTTAGGCAGGAGTCAGACCGTGCCGCATCCACCGTCCCTGAGCCTGGCCGTCGCCAAGGCCCGCAACTCGCCGTGCTTGACCTTCGCCGAACCGGTCAAGGACAGGTCCTGCTCGGTGATGAACAGGATATGCCTGGGCACCTTGTAGCTGGCCAGCCGCTCCCGGGCGAAGGCCCGAATCTGGTCCGAAGTGGGTGTTGTCCCCTCGGCGGGAACGATGCAGGCCACTACCTTTTCCCCCAAGTCGTCGTCGGGCACCCCCACGGAGCGCGCCACTTTCACCTCTGGCATGGCTTCCAGCACCTTGTCGATTTCCAGTGGGGAGACATTGGCGCCGCCGGTTTTGATGACGGTGGATAGCCGTCCCTCGAAGTGCAGCCTGTCCTGCTCGTCGATCCAGCCGCAATCCCCGGTGCGATAGAAACCCTCGCTGTCGAAGCACTGTTCCGGAGGCAGCCCGAGATAGCCCATCATCAGGGTCGGGCCCTTCACGGCGATTTCTCCTTCCATCCCCCGGGGCAGGATATCGCCGCTCATGGGGTCGACGATCTTGATGGTGTTGCCCCCCAGGGCGAAACCGTGACTGCCCTCTACCCTGTCGAACGGCGCATCCGCGGGGTAGCCGGTGGTGATGGTGAAGGTCTCCGTGCTGCCATAGCTGTTGATGGGTTCACGCCAGCCCTGGAGACGGATGCTGGGGTGCCTGGCGAGTGGCTGGCCGGGGTCGAGAAAGCGTACCGCGCCGAGATCCACCCTGTCCCAGTTGCCCGCCTCCACCACCTGTTTCCACTGGTGAGGCCAGGCGGAGGGATAGTTGACCCGCTCGGCGGCCATCAACTCAAGGGCCGCTTCCGGCTCGAAGATGGATTGCAGCACCAGGCAGCCCCCGGCGGAGAGGGTGGCCCCCAGCACGGTGGCGAAATTGCCCGACCAGAAGAAGCCGTTGGGGGTCCATGCGCGCACATCCCCCGTCAGGGCGAACAGACGGCGCCAGCGCCACAGGTGGATGGCGATGCCGCGCTGGGAGTTGACGATACCCTTGGGCTTGGCGGTG
>JBJHDJ010000570.1:0-1676 GCA_050486485.1 Porticoccaceae bacterium | reverse complement strand
AGCAGGTTTTTCTGCACCTTGCCCATGGTGTTGCGGGGCAGCTCGTCCACCAGCATCACCCGCTTGGGGGCCTTGAAATTGGCCAGCCGTTCCCTTGACGCGGCAATTACCACTTCCTCCGTCAGGGAGCCACGGCCCGCCGCCGTGGGCACCACCACCGCCACCACCGCCTCGCCAAAATCCGGGTGGGGCACGCCGATCACCGCCGACTCCACCACGCCGTCGATGTCGTCGATCACCCGTTCCACCTCCTTGGGGTACACATTGAGGCCGCCGCAGATCACCATGTCCTTGGCGCGGCCGACGATGCTGTAGTAGCCGTCGCCGTCGCGAACCGCCTTGTCACCGGTATCGAAGAAGCCGTCGGCGGTAAAATCCTCGGCGGTTTTTTCCGGCATGCGCCAGTAGCCACTGAACACATTGGGGCCTTTCACCTGAAGATTGCCCACCTCGCCGTCGGGCAGTTCCACCCCGCTGTCATCGACGACGCGGGCGCTCACCCCCGGCAGGGGCAGCCCCACGGTGCCGGGGCGGCGCTCGCCCTGGAGGGGGTTGGAAGTGTTCATGCCGGTTTCCGACATGCCATAGCGTTCAAGGATGCGGTGGCCGGTGCGGGCCTCGAACGCGGCGAAGGTCTCCGCCAGCAGGGGGGCCGAGCCGGAAATGAACAGGCGCATGCTGGCGCAGGCTTCGCGGCTGAACCGGTCGCTGGCCAGCAACCGGGTGTAGTAGGTGGGCACGCCCATCATCACCGTGGCATGGGGCAGTTCCGCCAGCACGCCCTCGACGCTGAAGGACGGCAGCCAGCGCATGGCGGCGCCGCTCATCAGCACGCAGCTGATGGCCACGAACAGACCGTGGACATGGAAGATGGGCAGGGCGTGGAGCAGCACATCCCGCTCGCTGAAGCCCCAGCAGTCCACCAGGGTTGCGGCGTTGTTGGACAGGTTGCCGTGGCTCAGCACGATGCCCTTGGGCCGCCCCGTGGTGCCGGAGGAATAGAGCAGGGCGGCCATGTCGCCGGCGCCGGAGGTGACACAGGCGAAATCCGCGTCGCACCCCCGCACGGCGTCCATCAGGGTGCCGTCACCCTGGCTGCCCAGGGTGTGTACCGGGATACCACCGATTTCGGCGGCCAGTGAGGTCAGGGTGGCCTGGCCCGCCGGGCTGCATACCACCAGGGAAGGCTGGGCATTGTCGAGGAAGTAGGCCAATTCCGCCGGGGAATAGGCGGTGTTGAGGGGGTGAAACACCAGCCCGGCCCGCAGGCACCCCAGGTACAGCCACAGCATCTCCACCGACTTGTCCACCTGCACCGTCACCCGGTCTCCCGCCTGGAGGCCCATGTCCGTCAGGCAACGGGCGAAGCGGGCGGATTCCCGCTCCGCGTCGCCGTAGGAGAAGGTCTCGCCCGCCACCGTGGTGAGCAGTGGGCGGGCGGGATCAGCGGGAAAGTGTTGGCGAAAGCAGGCGTACAGGTTGGCGTTGACGGCAGGCATGGCGGGTTCCTGGACAAGACGACGGGCCAGCACTGGCCGGCCACTCCAAAGGGGCGTCTTTTATCACGGCGCCGGGGATCGGTAAAGCCACCGGCGGGGTTTGGCCAGGGGCGTGGCCTGCCGGATTGGAAGTCAGAGCGCCACCAGGGTTTTGAAACCGCCCCAGAACATCCGCAG
>JBJHDJ010000569.1:0-1676 GCA_050486485.1 Porticoccaceae bacterium | reverse complement strand
TCCCCCAGCACCACCCGCTCGCCGTGTTCGTGGTGGTGAACACCGGGTCTGTGGGTATGGCCGTGGATCAGCACCTTGGCGCCGTGGCGGGCCAATTGGCGCTCCACCTCGGCGGCGGTGACATCCATGATGTTTTCCGGCTTGTTGGCGTTGGCGGCCAGACTCCTCGCCCTTAGATCGGCGGCAATGCGCAGGCGGCGCTTGAGGGGCAGGCAGCGCAGCAGCCAGCGGACAAGGGGATTGCGGATCCAGAATCGGTAGCGCTGGTAAGCCCTGTCCTCCGTGCACAGGATGTCGCCGTGACAAAGCAGCAGGGACTGCTCGCCGCAGCTCAGCCTGTGCCAGGTGGGCAGCAGGGTGCAGCCGGCTTCCCGGGCAAAGCGTCGCCCCACCAGGAAGTCCCGGTTGCCGTGTTGGAAATATAGCCGGGTGCCGCCATCGCTGAGTTTTCGCAACCCGGTCACCACGGCGCGGGCAAGAACACCGGGATCGTCATCCCCAACCCAGGCTTCGAACAGGTCGCCGAGGATGTACAGTTCATCGGCCTGGGCGGCTTCCTCCTCCATAAAGCGAAAAAACGCCCGGGTGACAACCGGGCGTTCCCTGGAGAGGTGCAGGTCGGAGATCAGCAGCCGAATCATTGCGCTCCGGTCATTTGTCGTCGTAGGCCGGGGTTATGGAGACGCTTTTGATGACCACGGTTTGTTGCGGCACATCCTGGTGAAAACCCTGGCTGCCGGTAGGTACCGCCTTGATCTTGGCGACGGTGTCCATGCCTTCCACCACCTTGCCGAACACCGCGTAGCCCCAGCCCTGGGTGCTCTTGTCCCTGTGGTTGAGGAAGTGATTGTCCGCCACATTGATGAAGAACTGGGCGGAAGCGGAGTGGGGATCCTGGGTGCGGGCCATGGCAACGGTGCCGGTGTCGTTGGACAGGCCGTTGTTCGCCTCGTTCTGGATGGGGTCGCGGGTGGGTTTCTGGTTCATGTCCTCATCCATGCCGCCTCCCTGGATCATGAAGCCGTCGATGACCCGGTGAAAGATCACGCCATCATAAAAGCCATCCCGGCAGTACTGCAGGAAGTTGCCAGCGGAGATGGGGGCTTTTTCGAAATCCAGTTCCAGTGAAATGTCGCCGTAGTTTGTATGCAGAGTGATCATCGGGTAATCCTTAGTAAATCCGTCGGTCATGATAAGGATTTATGGCGTGGATTTGAATGAAAACTTGCCCCTGGCCAAATCGCCGCCGTGATCAGGCAAGCGGTGAGGGTGAGTGGTTTATAAGCCTGTCGCGATCGTTATAATGGCGCGTTTCAACCAGCGCCCCTGGCGCGCCACCCCGGAAACCCGATGGACGAGTCCAAGCCACAGCATTTTATCCAGCAAATCATCAGCCGCGACCTGGCGGAGGGAACCGTGAGTGGTGTGGTTACCCGCTTTCCGCCGGAACCCAATGGCTACCTGCATATCGGCCATGCCAAGTCCATTTGCCTCAATTTCGGCCTGGCGCGGCAGTTCGACGGGCATTGCAACCTGCGCTTTGACGACACCAATCCCGAGAAGGAAGAGGACGAGTATGTGCAGGCCATTCAGCGGGATGTGCAGTGGCTCGGCTTTCAGTGGCACGGTCCGGCGCACTATGCCTCCGACTATTTCGATCAGCTCTACCAGTGGGC
>JBJHDJ010000568.1:0-1714 GCA_050486485.1 Porticoccaceae bacterium | reverse complement strand
CACGACGGCGACACCCACCACCAGGTGGCGCAACACTACCAGTGCTTCGATCCCCACCGGGGCGACAGTTGGGGCTACGCCCGGGCGGTGCGGGAGGGCGCTCCGGACTGCACCGCCGCCACCCAGGGCGCGGTGGAGGCGGTAAAGGCTGCCCAGAACAGGTTGGGTGACATTGCCGACAACGGTTACTTCTTCGCCCTGCAGAACGCCAAGATCAAGCTCAACGCCGAGAAGTTCTACCGCAAGTCCCAGCAGAACCGCCACGCCGACGCCTGGAACGCCCGTGCCAGCCACATGCACGACACCGTCACCCGGCTGCTGGATCTGTACGGGGAGGGCGCCAAGGGCATCGTGTGGGCCCACAATACCCATATCGGCGATGCCCACTTCACCACCATGCGCAACCAGGGGCAGCACAATATCGGCCAGCTGAGCCGCCGCCAGTGGGGATCTGACCGGGTGTTCCTGCTGGGCTTCAGTACCCACGGCGGCACCGTGCAGGCGGCCCGCGGCTGGGGCGCCCAGCGCCAGTTGCTGACCATTCCACCGCCCCAGCCCGGCAGCCTGGAGGCGCTGCTGGGGAGCCTCGGCCTGCGCCGCCTCCTGCTGCTGTTCGAGGATCAGGATCGGGAGCAGGGCCCCCTCGCCGAAGTGCGCGGCCACCGCGCCGTGGGGGTGGTGTACAACCCGGAAAACGATGCCCGTCAGTTCGTGCCCACCATCGCCAGCCTGCGTTACGATGGCCTCATCTACCTGCACGATACCCGCGCCCTGACCCCGCTGGTGGACTGATCAACAGCCATACCAACCCCCGCGGGGCGTCCACCAACAAGGGCAGAGCGTCCACCACCAAGGAGAGCCATGAGAGTCGTCGCCACATTGAGCATCCTCGCCCTGACCGCCACCCTCGCCGCCTGTACCCCGGACACGGAGAGCACCACCACAGACTCCCTGGCGGATACCGCGTCCTCCGTGGACGGCACCCCTCACTCCGGCCTGGACCTGACCGGCATGGACACCAGTGTTCGGCCCCAGGACGACCTGTTCGCCTTCACCAACGGCAACTGGCTACGGGACACCACCATCCCCGACGACAAGGCCTCCTGGGGCACCTTCGACATCCTCCGGGAAGAGGTCCTGCACCAATTGCGCGCCCTGCTGGAAGCCCTGGACCAACCCCAGAACCACAATGAGCGGCTGCTGGCGTACCTTTACAACGACCTGCTGGCCGCCGACGACCGCGAGCGTGCCGACCTGGCGGTGTTCGCCGCCGAGTTCGACGCCATCGACGCTCTGTCCGCGCACCACGAGCTGCCCGCCCTGTTCGCCACCCTGTCCCACGCCGGAGGGCGCACGCCCCTGGGCCTGTCGGTGGCCCAGGACCGCGCCGACTCCAGCCGCTACACCGTGTACCTGGGACAGGGCGGCCTGGGTCTGCCGGACCGGGACGACTACTTCGACGACAGCGAGCGGGGCGACGGGCTGCGGGACGGCTACCGCCGCTACCTGGAACAGTTGCTGGCCTTCGCCGGGGACGGCGGCGACGCCGCCGCGCGGGTATCCGCGGTGATGGCCCTGGAGGCCGCCATCGCCGAACACCACTGGACCCGAGTCGCCAACCGCGACGCGGAGAAAACCTACAACCCCACAACCCGCGACGACTTGCTGGCCAACCTCGGCGACCCCTGGCGCGCCTTTATCGATCACCTGGGGG
>JBJHDJ010000567.1:0-1720 GCA_050486485.1 Porticoccaceae bacterium | reverse complement strand
GCTTTCATGTATGTGAAAGATGGGTCCGCGGATTCCGCCGCGGTTGACCCTGATCAGCGAACAGGGTCATCTTGGCGACCACGAGAATATTGGGAGTTCACATGATAATAGGGCGTTATGAAGTTGCGGGTAAGGTGTTTTATGGCGAGCCCGACGAACAGAACCGAATCATTCATCCCTTGACTGGGGAGCTTGGCAAGCTGACGAGGGACGATAGTCGCTCGCCGGTGAGCGTGGATGAGGTTCGAGTGTTGTCGCCGGTGCAGCCCAGCAAGATCATCGCCATTGGCCCGGGGCACACCAATGTGTTGCCCCCGGATGTGGAGCCCCCGGAACAACCCTTTTATTTTTTCAAGCCCTCCACCACCGTCACCCATCCCGGTGATCCCATCGTCTACCCCCCCGGGGTGGACAATATTCTCTACGAGATAGAATTGGCGGTGGTGATTGGCAAGACCGCCCACAATGTCAGGGAAGAGGACGCCGCGGACTACATTCTCGGTTACACCTGTTGCAACGATGTCACCGCCGGTTCCCTGCGGCGGGATTGGGGAACCCAGAAATCCTATTATTGGAAGGCTTACGACACCTTCGCGCCCCTCGGTCCGGTGATCGCCACTGGCCTGGATATCGACGGCCTGGCGATGAAGAGCCGCATCAATGGCGAGGCGCATGCCGATACCGTGGTGTCATTGATCTATCCGCCAGCGCGATTGTTGAGCTGGATATCCCATATCATGACCCTCCATCCCGGGGATGTGATCGCCACCGGCGCCGCCGCCCAGGCGGACCTGAAGCCCGGCGATGTGTGCGAGATCGAGATCGAGGGCATTGGCGTGCTGCGCAACCCGGTTGTCGGCGGCTGAAAGAATAAGTAAGAGGAGGGCAAGGGACGCACCCTACCAGGGGCAACGGGATGGCCCAGAGCCAGGGTGCCGCGAGCCAAAGCCGGCCTGGGGTGGTTGATCCAGGTGGCGGTGTGTCAAGACGCCGGGATGCCGGCCGGGCTACGAAGTCCGAAATGCCCTAAATCAGGTAGTGTCTCAGTTTGAAACCTGGTGATGGTTGGTGGGGGTGTGGTGTCGGTATTGGGGGGCGTCTGGCAACAGGACATTGCCAGCCGAGCCTGTACAGGGATGTACGCATGTTGGCGTACCCCCAATACCGACACCGCATCCCCACGCCCCTACAGGGGAGTTTCAACCTGAGACACTACCCTAAATCAGTCTCATTCGGGTCATAGCCCGCTGTTGTGCTAGAATTCCCGCCCTTTTCAAGTCGCGGGCGACGACGGGCGTCGCGAGTGCAATCTATGAAGCTGAATACCACCGAGGAGTTGATCGAGGATATCCGTGCTGGCCGCATGGTCGTTCTCATGGATGACGAGGACCGTGAAAACGAGGGGGACCTGATCATGGCCGCCTCCCGGGTGCGCCCCGAGGATATCAACTTCATGGCCAAGCACGCCCGCGGTCTGATCTGCCTCACCCTCAGTCGCGAGCGCTGCCGACAGCTCAACCTGCCCCTGATGGTGGGGGACAACGGCTCCTCCCACGGCACCAACTTCACCGTGTCCATCGAAGCCGCGGAAGGTGTCACCACCGGCATTTCCGCCGCCGATCGGGCGCGTACCGTGCAGGCCGCGGTGGCCCCCAACGCCTCCCCCCGGGATATCGTCCAGCCTGGCCATATCTTCCCCCTGATGGCCCAGCCCGGCGGG
>JBJHDJ010000566.1:0-1729 GCA_050486485.1 Porticoccaceae bacterium | reverse complement strand
ATGATGGCGGCCATGGCCCCGTGGCCCTCCGGTACCGCCTCCTGCATGAAGGCGCCGCGCATGCGCACCAGCTTGACGGCGTCGGCGAAGTCCACGCTGTCGGCGCACACCAGGGCAGACCACTCGCCGAGGCTATGTCCGGCCATCAGGGACGGCTGCGCGCCACCCCTCTCCCGCCACACCCGCCACAGGGCGACACTGGCGGTGAGCAGCAGGGGCTGGGTGCGTTCCGTCTGGTTGATGGCCTCCTGTTGTCCGTTCTGACAGAGATCCCAAAGGTCGTAGCCAAGGGCATCGGAAGCCTCGGCGAAGGTCTCGGCCACCACGGAGAAGCGGTCCGCGACATCCGCCAACATGCCAATTTTCTGTGAGCCCTGGCCAGGAAAGATGAATGCTAGGTGCTTTTTATTCATAAAAACCTTTTTCAATCAGTGCATTATAGACTAGCGCCACGGAGCTCCGACAAGGGTTCCGCCAGTATCGCCGCTATCCGCTCGGGCACTTGCTGACGGGCGGCGACCATCGCCACCCGCAGGGCGCGGGCGAAACCCTGGCCGCTGGCCCCTCCATGACTCTTGACCACCACGCCGCCGAGACCCAACAGGCTGGCGCCATTGTAATTGGCGGGGTCGACGCGGGTGGCGAATCGCGCCAGCGGCCCACGGGCCATGAGGGCGCCGAGCCTGCCAGACACGCTGGAACGCAGACTGTCCCGCAGCATGGCGGCGATCATGCGCGCCACCCCTTCACTGGCCTTGAGGGCCACATTGCCGACAAAACCATCGCAGACGATGATATCGACGCCGCTGGTAAAGATACCGTCCCCTTCCACGAACCCCTGGTAATTGATGCGCTCGTCCCTGGACAGGCGCCGTGCCGCCTCGCGGACAATGGTCTCTCCCTTGTCCTGTTCCTGGCCGATATTGAGCAATCCCACCCGCGGTTGCTCGATGCCCTCCACCACCCGCACCATGGCGCTGGCCATGTGGGCAAACTGCACCAGGTGGTCGGCATCGCAGGACAGGTTGGCCCCCATATCCAGCAGCCAGGCGCGCCCCGTCAGGGTGGGTAGCGCCGTACAGATGGCGGGCCGTTCGATGCCCGGCAACATGCCCAGGCGGGTGATCCCCATGGCCATCAGGGCGCCAGTGTTGCCGGCGCTGACACAGGCGTCCGCGATGCCGTCAGCCACCGCGCCGAGGGCATGCCACAGGGAGGAGTCGCGCTTGTGCCGCAGGGCGTGGCCGGGCTTGTCGTCCATGTCGACGGCCTGGGAACAGTGGGTGGTGACAATGCGGGCGCGGGACTCGGCGCTAAGCCGAAGCAACAGGGGGTCGAGAACAGCGTGGATTTGCGGGGTATCGCCGAAGAGATGGAGCCGGAGGCCAGGGTGGTCCTCCACGGCGGAAACCGCCGAGGGAACCGTCAGGCGGGGACCGAGATCCCCGCCCATGGCATCAACCGCCAGACAGCAAGTGTCTGTCAGCAAAGGTGTCAGTCGTCGTTGGACTCGACGACTTTGCGACCGCGGTAGAAACCGTCCGCGGTCATGTGGTGACGGCGATGCTTCTCGCCACTCACCTGGTCAACGGACAGGGTGGGACCGGCGAGGGCATCGTGAGCGCGACGCATGCCGCGCTTGGAACGGGTGGTACGATCTTGTTGAACAGCCATTTTTCACTCCTGGAGCTTTCGCTCATGTCACTGGCAGTCACTGCCTGTTTTTCAA
>JBJHDJ010000565.1:0-1738 GCA_050486485.1 Porticoccaceae bacterium | reverse complement strand
CCTTCGGGTTATGAGCCCGACGAGCTACCAGGCTGCTCCACCCCGCATCAAATCGTGTGACATCTTTCCCTGCCGACTCCCGGCGACAGGCCTGGCAACCTGTCCGTCACTGTCTTGCATCCCTGCTCTGGCTTTCCTTTCCAGGGGCCTTGGCGAACACTGTGTAGCAAGTTCATCTCCAAGGGGCGTGAATTCTATAGTGGCCCCCGATACTGGTCAAGGGGATTTTTCAAGAATATACCAAGTCAATTTGATTCAATGCCAACGGCTGCCGAGAGTCGCGGATGTCGTCGAATCCCAGCACAAGATCCACCACCAGCGCTGGCTGGGAAGGCACAAAAAACCCCGGAAAACCGGGGTCTCATGTGCATTCTTGGAATTCTTGTGAAATTCTGTGAACGCTGAATTGGTGCCCAGGGCCGGACTTGAACCGGCACGACTTGCGTCACTACCCCCTCAAGATAGCGTGTCTACCAATTTCACCACCTGGGCTTAAAGATTGCCATCCCTGCCAGTAACCAGCGATGTCCTGATCGCTAGTCGCCACGCCCCTGTCAGGGCCGCTCCCCTGTCAGGGTATGGGCAATTCTGGCGCTCGGGGAACTTCCGAGGCGCCATTATCGCTGGGTGCCATGGGAATGTCACCGTTGAGAATCGCGCGGGGAATCTCGTCCTCGATCGCCGGAATAAATGTGTCGCCAACGCCCGCGCGGTGCTTGGCCATCACCGCCAGGCTGAAGCTGGTGACAAAAAACAGCGCCGCCAGTATGGCCGTGGCCCTGCTGAAAAAATTCCAACTGCCGGAACTGCCGAAAACCGTCTGGGAGGCGCCAGCGCCAAACGAGGCGCCCGCTTCCGCTCCCTTGCCCTGCTGCAACAGCACCAGGGCGACAATGCCGAGGGCAATCAGCAAGTGTATTGCCAAGACAATCTGCATCATGTCTGTCTTTCCGCCTGCCTGCATATGGCGGAGAACTCTTCCGGCTCCAGGGCGGCGCCACCAATGAGGCCGCCGTCGATATCGGGCCGAGAAAAAAGCTCCCCCGCGTTGGCGGCCTTGACACTGCCGCCGTAAAGAATTCGTGTTTGCTCACCGCCGGAACCCAGCCACTGGCGTATCCAGCCATGCACTTCCTGGGCCTGATCGGGCGCCGCCGTCCTGCCAGTGCCGATGGCCCACACCGGCTCGTAGGCGATGACACTGTCGGCAAGCGCCTGCTGGCCGGCGAGCCGCGCCACCGAGCTTAACTGGCTCTCCACCACCCGGCGCGCATCACCGGCATCGCGCTGGGCCAGGGTTTCACCGACGCACAGCACCGGCATCAGTCCCGCGGCCCGGGCGGCGACAAACTTTTTCGCCACCAGGCTGTCACTCTCCCCGTGGCGGGTTCGCCGCTCGGAGTGACCCACCAGCACCAGGGAGCAGCCAACATCCCTGAGCATGGCGCCGGAAATCTCTCCGGTATAAGCGCCACTGTGTTGCTCGTGGCTCAGGTCCTGGGCGCCGAGGGCAATGGCCGTTCCTTCCAGTCGGCTGGCGCACAGGGCCAGATACACCGCCGGGGGGAGCACCGCGATATCCGCGTCCACTCCCGCCAGGGCGCCGCCAAGGGCTTGCAGGTGCGCCGCCACGAACTCACGGGAACCGTGCATTTTCCAGTTGCCCGCCACCAGCGGTTTGCGCGTCACCCTCGCAGCCCCTCAATTCCCTGTCTCGAAGGGGCGCAAATGGTAGCCA
>JBJHDJ010000564.1:0-1742 GCA_050486485.1 Porticoccaceae bacterium | reverse complement strand
CGTCAGCGCCACATACCGAACTCGATCGCGACACTGCGCCTCGAGCTCGCCGTGGGACTGATCGCCAGGCTCGGGCGATGCCCGTGTTGCGGAGGGCAGAAGGATGACTTTTTATAACACAGTAAAATTAAGGAACCTCTGAAAAACTACTGCGCGACCCGGTCCGCACCCTCGCGTGCTCGCCCGCCCCTCGCCTATCACTCTGATATGTCTCGGGGATTCGCTGCGCGGCTCGGGGCGCCTCGGGCCGCTCGCTACATTTTTCAGAGGTTCCTTAAAGCTACGGCGCGGCCCGATCCGCACCCGCGCGTGCTCGCTCACATCATGGCGATTTCCTCGCGCTGTGCTTCCAGCTTGGCCAGCATGGCCTGGTAGTCCGCCAGCTTGGTTTTTTCCTTTTCCACCACGGCCGCCGGCGCCTTGTCGACAAACCCGGGGTTGGACAGTTTGCCTTGGATACGTTCCGCCTCTTTTGTCACCCGCTCAATTTCCTTGCCAAGACGGCTGAGCTCGGCCTTTTTGTCGATCAACCCCGCCATGGGCACCAGGATTTCCAGCGCGCCCGCCAGCGCCGTTGCCGAGGCCGGAGCCTGCTCCCCGGGATCCAGCCAGGTGATGGATGCCAGGTTGGCGAGGCGCTTGAGAAACTGGGCGTTGTCGTCGAGCCGGCGGCGGTCGTCGGCGCCGCCGTTCCTGAGCAGGGTTGGCAACTGTTTTCCGGGGGCGATATTCATCTCGCCGCGGATATTGCGCACGGCGACGATGACCGCCTTCACCCACTCGATGGCGGCCACCGCGTCGTCGTCCACCAGGGATCTGTCAGCCACCGGGTAGGGTTGTAGCATGATGGTGTCGCCGCCGCGCCCCGCCAGGGTCTTGATCCGCTGCCAGATTTCCTCGGTGATGAACGGCATCATCGGGTGGGCGAGCCGCAGCAGGGTCTCCAGTACCCGGATCAGGGTGCGGCGGGTGCCCTTTTTCAACGCCGCCGGCGCGGAATCGTCCCACAGTACCGGCTTGGACAGCTCCAGGTACCAGTCGCAGTACTGGTTCCAGGTGAATTCGTAGAGGGCCTGGGCGGCCAGGTCGAAGCGGTAACCTTCCAGGGCCTCGGCGACGGTGTCCTCGGTCTCTTGCAGTCGGCTGATGATCCAGCGGTCTGCCTGGCTCAGTTCGAAGTCCCCGGAACCGTCCTGCCCGCAATCCTGCCCTTCGCAGTGCATCAATACATAGCGGGCGGCGTTCCAGATCTTGTTGCAGAAGTTGCGGAAGCCTTCGATGCGGCCAATGTCGAATTTGATGTCGCGGCCGGTGGACGCCAGGGAGCAGAAGGTGAAGCGCAGGGCGTCGGTGCCGTAGGCGGCGATGCCGTCGGGGAATTCGGCGCGGGTCTGCTTCTCGATGCTCTTGGCGAGCTGGGGCTGCATCAAGCCGCTGGTGCGCTTGCGCACCAGGGTTTCCAGGTCGATGCCGTCAATGAGATCGATGGGATCCAGCACATTGCCCTTGGACTTGGACATCTTGTGGCCCTGGGAGTCTCGCACCAGGCCGTGGACATACACGGTCTTGAAGGGCACCTGGGGCGTGCCGTCCTCGTGCTTGATGAAGTGCATGGTCATCATGATCATGCGCGCCACCCAGAAGAAGATGATGTCGAAGCCGGTGACCAGCACTTCCGTGGGGTGGAAGGTTCTCAGTTCCGCCGTGTCCTCCGGCCAGCCCAGGGTGGAGAAGGTCCACAG
>JBJHDJ010000563.1:0-1742 GCA_050486485.1 Porticoccaceae bacterium | reverse complement strand
GCCCTGGACCCTGTCACCGGGGAGGTGCGCTGGCAGTACGACCCGGGCGGCGAGCAGGTGGGTTCGAGAAAGTGTCGCGGCGTGGCCCACTGGGTGGATCCCGAGGCGCCCCGGGATGCCCTGTGCCAGTCGCGGATTCTGCTGGGCACCTCCGACAACCGGCTGGTGGCGGTGGACGCCCGGGATGGACGGCCCTGCGACGATTTCGGCGCTGGCGGCGAGGTGCGAGTGCCCACCAGCAAGCCGGTCCTGTTTCCCGGCGAGGTGGTGATCAACTCCCGTCCCGCGGTGGTCAACGATGTGGTGTTGGTGGGCTCCATGGTGGCCGACAACCAGCGTGTGGACGCCCCCAGTGGCCGGGTGATGGCCTATCACGCCCGTAGCGGCGAGTTCCTGTGGCAGTTCGACCCGGTGCCCCGCGACCCCGCGGACCCCGCCATGGCCAGTTGGGGCAAGGGCACCGACGGTCACGGCGGCGCCAATGTGTGGACCGAGATGGCGGTGGATCATGATCTGGACCTGGTATACCTGCCCACTTCCGCTCCCTCCGGGGATTTCCATGGTGGCGGCAGACCGGGGGACAACCTTTACTCCTCCTCCATCGTTGCCCTGCGGGGCGCCACCGGAGAAGTGGCGTGGCACCATCAACTGGTGCGCCACGATGTGTTCGACTACGACCTGCCCGCCCAACCCATGCTGATCGACCTGCCCCATGATGGCGGCATGGTGCCCGCCCTGGTGCAGAACACCAAGATGGGCCTGGTGTTCGTCTTCGATCGCCGCAGCGGCGAGCCCCTGGTGCCCATCGTCGATCGCCCCGTGCCCCAGGTCGGCGCCGTGCCGGGGGAGGTGCTGTCCGCCACCCAGCCGTTCCCCGAGGGCATGCCCGCCCTCACGCCCCACAGCTTCTCCGACGACGATGTGTGGGGATTCACCTTCATCGACCGTTGGCTGTGTCGGCGCAAGCTGCAGGGGATCAACTACGGTGAGATCTATATGCCCCCCAGCGAGCAGGGCACCCTCATGGTCCCCGCCGCTGGCGGCGGCCCCAACTGGGGTGGCGGAGCCTATGATCCCGACAGTCGCATCATGGTGGTGCCCTCCAACCGGGTGCCGGTGATACTGAGCCTGTTGCGCCGCGAGGAGGAAACCCCCTTCAACCTCGACGACCAGATGATCGAGGGCCGCGGCGCCATGACTTTCCCCAATGTCGGGGCGCCCTACAAGGTGCAGGTGGAGCCTTTCCTCTCACCCCTGGGGGCGCCCTGCAGCAAGCCGCCCTGGGCGGCGCTGACGGCCCTCGACCTGGAGAAGCGGGAGATCCTCTGGGAGGTACCCCTCGGTGACCTGCGCAAGCTGGCGCCGATACCACTGCGCTGGCGACTCGGTACCCCCGGAGCCGGCGGCCCCCTGGTGACCGCCGGCGGCCTGGTGTTCATCGGCTATACCCTGGACGATGTGTTTCGCGCCTTCGACCTGCGTAGTGGCGAGGTGCTGTGGGAAGCCGACCTGCCAGCCGCCGGCACCGCGGTGCCGGTAACCTACGAGGTTGACGGCGAGCAGTTCGTGGTGATTCCCGCCGGTGGCCACAGCATGTACGGCTCCACCATGGGAGACGCGGTACTGGCCTACCGGCTGAAGCGCTGAGGTGCCCTTAAGCCATTTCGGACTTCGTAGCCCGGTCGGCATCCCGGGGGAGAGTTTTCGAGACACGCCGTAAACCCCCCTCCGGGGTCCTGCCC
>JBJHDJ010000562.1:0-1743 GCA_050486485.1 Porticoccaceae bacterium | reverse complement strand
CGTACACCAGGGTGGCGCGGCGCTGCCCCAGGTCGGGAACAGGGTCGTAGGGGGACAGTTGCCCGGGGTCCACGGCGATATCCGCCCCCATGCGAAGGGCCAGGGCGCGGCGCGCTTCGCTGAAGTCGGCGGCGATGATGGGGGCCATGCCCATCAGCTTGAGCCCGGCGACAACCCCCAGGCCGATGGCGCCACAGCCCAGCACCAGTATCACATCGCCGGAGGTTGGCTTGCCGCGGCGGGCATGTTCCAGGCCAACAGCCAGGGGCTCGGTCATCGCCGCCCTGTCGTCGTCGAGACCCTCGGGAATCTCCAGGATGAAATCCTCGTCCAGCAGCATGTACTCGCCGAAGCCGCCCGGACAGTCGTTGTGGTAGCCGATCACCTTGTGGGCTCCGGACTGGCGCATGATGGGGATGGAGGTGACCCGCGCGCCGATTTTCACCGGACGGCGGCAGCCTGGACCGTAATCCAGCACTTCCCCCACGAATTCGTGTCCCATCACGAAGGGGCTCTCCAGGTCGAGGCCGGCATAGGGGCCGCCGTACTCCCGGGACATCGCCACCAGCTTGTCGCCAGCGTGCAGGAAGTGCACATCACTGGCGCACAGGCCACAGCTGTGGGTGCGCACCAGCACCTGGCCCTTGCCGGGGGTGGGGTCGGGAAGCTCGCCCACCTGCATGCGGCCCTGATAAAAATAGGCTGCCTTCATGGTGTCATCCTCCAGTCTGGGGCGCCGAGCCCGCTTGTTCGTTCAGGGCCTTGAGCCTGGGCATGGTTTGTTTCAACAATTCGAGGCTCTTCCAGCCCTCCTCCGGAGGCAAGCCCCCCACCAGGGGTTGGAACACCAGGGTGCCATTGGCCTCGACCAGTGGCGCGTTGGCCACCAGCTCGTCCGGCGTCCACACCGCGAACATGCCGGACTTGCGCAGCGCCTCCACATTGAGCAGTCCCTTGAAGGGAGAGCTGGAATGTTGTTCCTGTTCCGCCCACTTGGCGTAGGCGGTCACCACATGCAGGGCGTGCTTCTCCAGGATGCTCCAGGAGCGCTCCGGATCCTCGCTCAGGTGGATCACCCCGGGAAGTCGAGGCGAGGGACTCAGGGCAAGCCCCGGCTCGCGGCCCAGGGCTCGGCACTCCGCCTCGTAGAGGGGAATCAGCTCGCGGCGCATGGGCCCGAAACCCAACCCGAAGCGGGCGGCGCGACGCGCCGAGGCCTCCACGCCACCCCCCACCAGAATGATGTCCCGGGGCGCCTGCACCGGCAGCGGGCGCACGAACACCGGTCGGCCATCCGCCTCGAAGCTCTCACCGTCCAGGGCGCGGAGGAGGATCTCCAGGCCCTGATCCAGCAGCCTGGCGCGATCCTTGAGGGACACCCGGAAGGCGGCGAATTCCGAGGGCACATAGCCGGCGCCGAAAATCACATTGAGCCGTCCATCGCTCACCAGATCCAGCACCGCGATCTGCTCGGCGATCTTCACCGGATCGTGCAGGGGCAGGATCACCGCGCCCAGCAGGATGCGGACATGGCGAGTGCGCGCCGCCACCGCTGCCCCCATCACGAAAGGTTGTGGCAGGTAGCCGTCGTCCGAACCGTGGTGCTCCATCAGGCCAACGCGGTCGACGCCGATGCCGTCGGCGAAGGCCACCATGTCCAGGGCGGCGCCGTACAGCTCACGGGTGGGTGTGCCCCACTCCGGGGCCCGCAGATCGAAGGATACGGTGGTCATAATGCGCTTC
>JBJHDJ010000561.1:0-1750 GCA_050486485.1 Porticoccaceae bacterium | reverse complement strand
CGAATACCCGGGCGTGCTCGAGAAAGGCGTTGTCCGCCAGCATGGCCTCGAAGCGGGCCACATCCACGAAATGATAGTTGACGCCATCCACCTCCCCGGGGCGGCGGGCGCGGGTGGTGTGGGACACCGACACCTGAATCGCTTCGACGCTGTCCAGCAAGGCATTGACCAGGCTGGTCTTGCCCGCCCCGGAGGGGGCGGACACGGTGTATAGAGTGCCCTGGCTGGTCATCGGCAAGCGGGTTCCCTGGTTGCGATCGTGCTGGCGTTGCCGTGCGGGGACGGCCGTGGGCGCATTATAAGAGCATTGGGCCGGCAGCGTCATGGCCGGACAAGTTGGCCCTTGAGCAGTTCGCCGTCCGCCCCGAGAAGGCTCAGCTCCCCGGCGCCGTCGGTGTCGAAGCGTTGCACCTGGGCGAGCAGGGCCAGAAAGCGGTTTTCCAGATCCATCAGCACCCCGTCGCAGGCCATCCTGGTGGTGGCCACGCGGCCCATGCCCAGGCTTTCGCCGTCGAGCCGATACTCGCCGGTGAACTGGTTGCAGGCGGCGATCCCCGCCACCCTGCCGCCCTCGTGGAACTGGATGGATAGCCGATGCGATGGCTCCACGGTGCCGCCTTCCAGGGAGACCACCTGCCAGGGGGCGCCTTGCAGCAGCCGTTGCGGCGAACCCCCGCAGCCCATCAGTCGCTCCCCGCCCAGCTCCACGGTGACGGTATGGGGATAGGGCATGCCGGTCATGGTGTCCCGGCACGGACGGGGTTCCACCACGACGGTTGGGCCATCGCCGTTCCCATCCCCGTACCCTTGCAGTCGCGCCGCGCCCCCGGCCGCGGGCGTCAGTTGATAGGGCAGGGACGCCAGGGGCTCCCCTCCCAGCCGGGTCATGGAGAGCAGCCCGTTGTCCGCCGTGAGGTGCCAGAAGGGCTCGTTGCCCCGCGCCTGGAACGGGGATTCGAGGGCGCCAGGCGCCAGGCACTCGGGCCAGGGCTGGCCGGCGATCATCAGGGTGGCCCTGTCCCCCTTGTTCCACAGCCAGGTGGATTCGTCATCCGCCACCTGGTAGCGGGCGCCGGAGGCGCTGACGGTGGCGACCATGTCGTGGCTGTCAGCGCCCACTCGAACCCGAAGGCCGCCGTCGCGAGGTTCAAGGGTGATGGGTTGCAGGCCGCAATCCATGGTGATGGCGGAGCTGACCGTTTCCCTCCTGTCCCTGTCGCTGGCGCAGGCCGTCAACAGCAACAGGGCAGCCATTAGGGCGAGTCGGGTTGTGGCGCGCGGCATGGTGGCAATCTCCATGTGACAGATGGGGTGGTGGGTTACGCCTGCGGCTAACCCACCCTACGGGTTCCCGCCAGGGCAAGGCGTTGGGTAGGATGGGTTGAGCGCAGCGATACCCATCGTGGCAGACTCAGACGCATCAGCATGGCAACGGTTTAGCGTCACCCATGTTAGTCGTGAAGTCGCCGAAACAATCTGGTATAGCAATGCATCAGGGTTGTGATACTACTCCACGGAGGCGACCCTAGGGGCACGGCCTGTTTGAGAGTAACGCAAAATGCAAACCACCGCCGGGTTTTCGACGCCTCTTTTCGACGCCTCAGTCGCGGCGGCGGGCATGGCGGGTGGCGGGGGCCGTCAGGGGATCGTCCGGCCAGGGGTGCTTGGGATAGCGGCCCCGCAGATCCCTGCGCACCTCGAAGTAGGTGGTGGCCCAGAAGCTGGCCAGGTCGCGGGTGACCTGCACCGG
>JBJHDJ010000560.1:0-1750 GCA_050486485.1 Porticoccaceae bacterium | reverse complement strand
CCACCTGTATCCTGGCATCGTCGATGCCGGTGTTGCCGATACTGGCGAACATGCCGGAGCCGCCAAAGGTCATGGCCCCGAAGCTGTATGCTGAAACCTTGAGACCGCTGCGGCCAAGTAGACGGTATTCCATGGGCGGACGCCTATTATAGTGAGTGACATCGGAGAGCTTCAGCAAACCGCACCCCGTTGGTGATTGTCAACCGGTGCTGGTGTTGATGGGGCGTTTCAGCACCTCATTAGGTCTCGCCCCCAAGCTGCCTGGACAGGCTTTGCGCGGCGGACACCAGGGCATTCTCGAGGGCATGCAGGCCATTGCGTTTCATGGCGCTGCCGATGCCGATGGCCACCAGGGCATGGCTGAGCTTGGCGGAGGTTTTCCACACCGGCGCGGCCACCACCGTGACGCCGGCGATATAGTTGCCGGCGTCCACGGCAAAGCCCTGTTGGCGGGTCTGCCGCACCTGCTCGAGCCACTCCGTGAACGAGGGGGGCTCGTCCCAGCGCAGGGTCTTGAATCTCGCCTCCAGTTCATCCGCCGAGTGATCGCCAAAGGCGGCAATGCAACGCCCCGTGGCGCTGATCAGCGCCGGGAAGCGGCTGCCGATCTGGGCGCTGAGCTGGAAGTTGTTGCCAGACTGGGAGGCCGCCACCACGATGATGTGATCGAGGCCGACGATATTCACCCCCAGCATGGTGACATCGAACTGCTGGCTGATGCGATCCAGTTGGGGCTGGGCAAGATCGGTGAATTGATTGCGCCTGAGCCATTGGCGGGCCAGGGTGAGCACCCCCGCCTCCAGGGCGTAGCGCTTGGTGTCCGGGTCGAAGGACACGAACTCCTCCGCCACCAGCGCCCGCAACACATAGAGGCAGGTGCTGGGCACCAGGCCCAGCTCCCGGGCGATGGTTTGCAGCGCCACCGGTCTGTCGCTCTTGCCAAGAAAGCGCAGCACCGCCGCCGCCCGGGAAATCGCCGGGGCCTTGCTGTCCTTGATCGTTCTGGCCAGATCGCGTTCCGGGCCGGCGGTGTTCTTCGGTCGACTTGTCATGGCTGTTCCAGAGTGGATGGGTGCGTCAGATGGCACATGGCTGGGGACGCCTGTTATTCAGTATATAAAATTAGGTTCTACATTTACAATGACTGACCCCTGTGGCATAGTGCCGGGCACCCAGTGGCGGCACCACCCTGTGCCGGCTTTTTGAATGACACCGGTGACTTCATGGCAAAACTGACCGAATACACATCCTTCGCCGACGCCCAGGCCCACGCCAGTTCGGCGGCGCTGTGGGAATTGTTCGATGGGGATCGTGAACACCTCAACATTGCCCACGAGTGCATGATTCGCCATGCCGACGGTTCTGGCCGCACCGCGGTGCGCATCGCCCACGCCGATGGCGCTGACGAAATCCTCGGCTTCGATCAGATTGCCGCCGGCTCCGCCCAGTTCGCCCACTGGCTGGTGGCCAACGGCATCAAGCCCGGCGACCGCATCGCCTTCATGCTGGAACCCTCCCTGCCTTTCTACATCAGCCTGTTCGGCGCCATGATGACAGGCGCCATCAGCGTGCCCCTGTTCACCCTGTTCGGGCTGGACGGCCTGCGCTTGCGGGTGGATGACTGCAAGCCGAGCCTGTTGATCACCAATGCCGAGAAAGCGGATATCGCCCACCAGGTGGAAGGACTCAAGGTGGTGGTGGCGGACGCCGGCCTGCTGGACGAGATCAGCGGCTACCCCACAGAGTTTGA
>JBJHDJ010000559.1:0-1751 GCA_050486485.1 Porticoccaceae bacterium | reverse complement strand
CCGGCACCTGAAAGCCCGCCAGCACGCGGCCGAAGGCGGCGCCGTGGTTGCGGTAGTGGAACATGGAGATGTTCCAGCCGCCCCCCAACCTGCCGAGAAAGCTACCCAGGGCGCCGGGGCGCTCGGGGAATTCGAAGCGGTACACCCGTTCGCCGGCGGCGGCGGGCACCCGCCCTCCCACCATGTAGCGGATGTGGAGCTTGGCCATTTCATTGTCGGTCATGTCCACCACCGGGTAATCGTGGCGGCGCAGGTTATCGATAAACGCCTGGCGGTCGCGCTCTGATTCCACCTGCACGCCGACAAAAATGTGGGCTTGCTCCGGATCCCCCATGCGGTAGTTGAATTCGGTGACCATGCGGCGCTGCACCAGCTGGCAGAACTTGCGGAAGCTGCCGGGGCGCTCGGGGATGGTGACGGCGAGGATGGCCTCGCGCTTCTCGCCGATCTCGGTGCGCTCGGAAATGTAGCGCAGGCGATCGAAGTTCATGTTGGCGCCGCTCACCACCGCCACCAGATTGCGGCCCGACAGCCCCTGTGCCTCGACATACTTTTTCATGCCGGCCACCGCCAGGGCGCCGGCCGGCTCGGCGATGGAGCGGGTGTCCTCGAAGATATCCTTGATGGCGGCGCAGATCTCGTCGGTGGTCACCGTCACCACCCCGTCCAGGGTCTTGCGCAGCACCCGGAAGGTCTCCTTGCCGATCTGCGCCACCGCGGCGCCGTCGGCGAACAGCCCCACCTGCTTGAGCCGCACCCGCCGCCCGGCGTCCAGCGCCGCCTTGAGACAGGCGGCGTCGTCCGGCTCGACAGCGATGATCTTCACCTCGGGGCGCACGAATTTCACATAGGCGGCGATGCCGGCGCAGAGCCCGCCGCCCCCCACGCACACAAAAATGGCGTCCACCGGTCCGGCCAGTTGGCGCATCAGTTCCAGGGCCACGGTGCCCTGTCCGGCGATCACCTCGGGGTCGTCGAAGGGGTGGATGTACACCATGCCCAGTTCTTCGACCAGCTTGCGGGCGTGGCCGGAGGCGACATCGAAGCTGTCGCCGTTGAGCACCACCTTGCCCCCCAGGGCGCGCACCGCGTCCACCTTGATCTGAGGCGTGGTGCGGGGCATGACGATGGTGGCCTTCACCCCCAGGGCCTGGGCCGCCATGGCCACCCCCTGGGCGTGATTGCCGGCGGAAGCCGCCACCACTCCCCGTGCCCGCTCCGCCTCGGTGAGTTTCAGCATGCGGTTGTAGGCGCCCCGCAGCTTGAAGGAGAACACCGGTTGCAGGTCCTCGCGCTTGAGCAGCACCCGGTTGTCGAGGCGGGTGCTCAGCAGGGGCGCGAAATCCAGTGGCGTTTCCTGCACCAGGTCGTAGATATCGGCGTTGAGAATACGCTTGATATAGCTTTGCGGCATGGGATTCCCGTTCCTTCACGATAATTGTTGCCGGCCACCCCGGGGGTGGGCTGGCCCCGGGCGCAACCCATGGTAGCAGCTCGCCGCCAGGGTCACAGCAACGGCGCCGCCAGCAGCATCTCGCGCAATGCCTTGAGCCCCTTGCCCCGGTTGGCGGTTTTCCACGCCAGATAGAGATCATCGTCGAGGCCGACCCCCTCCACCTCCAGCGCCACCATCTCACCGGTCCGCAGAAAAGGGGCCACAGCCTCGCGGGGCACAAACCCCACCCCGATGCCGGCGCGCTGGGCAGCCACCTTGTGGGCAATGCTCTGCACGAAGAAGTGCCGATCGGGAT
>JBJHDJ010000558.1:0-1757 GCA_050486485.1 Porticoccaceae bacterium | reverse complement strand
CACCTGGTCCGGGTAGTTCACCGCCAGCTCCTCGTAGAGCACCAGCAGGCGGTTTTTTTCCGAGTCGCTGGCATCGACGGCAAAGGCGGCCAGGGCCTGGAAGTGGTTGTCGTCCCCCGCCAGCAGCAGGTACTCGGCGTGGGGGAAGGCTTCGATCACCCGCCCTGAGCGGGCCAGGTGAAAGGTCACCAGGCGGCGCACATCCAGGTTGGCGGGCTCCACTTCCACCCACAGCTCGGCCAGCTCCAGCACCAGATCCTGAAGCCCGACAAAGCTGGCGATGCGGATGGCCCGCTCGATCACTGCGGGGTCGCGGGTCTCGAAAGCCTGGTTGATGTAGATCTCCAGGGCCGGCTCGATATCGCCGCGGATACCGGCGAATTCCGCCGCCAGCAGCTCGAACAGGGAGTTCACCGGAAAGGGCCGGTAGATCGGTGGCGGCGGGAGCGCATCCTCCACATCAACCACCAGTGGCTGCTGGACAGAGGGCGACAGGGATGTTTCGGGCGCACTGGCGCAGGCGACAAGCAGCAGCGCCATCAGCAGGGTTGGCAGGACAGGCCAAAGGCCTCGGGCGTGGCGGTGTGCTGGCATGGTTCGACACGGCGAAAAACAGTGGCCATTGTAGCAGTTATGGGCCCACCGGCCACTGGCCGCGGCGACAGCGCAACGCCTGCAATCCCCCAGGGCAGCCGTTGGGGCATACCCCTGGCTTTGGCCAGAGCCGGCGATGGACCTGCCCGGCATTCCAGCGGGCACAAGCCAGCGGGCAATGGCTCCATGGAGGTAGAGGGCTTACAATGCGCCCCCCGAACCGGAAATCTCCATGCCCGCCGATCCTCCCGACCGCCATTCCGCCCGTTTTACCGCCGCCCTGCCCTGGCGCTATCTGCACCATTGCGCCGCCGGCTCGATACCGTCGGCCTGGCGGCCCTGGCTGGAGGACAGGGGTTCCCTCACCCGCCGCCTGCTGCTGGCCAGCGACGGGGATCTGCGGGTGCGCATCCTGCGCCAGGAGCCCGGCACGGTGGCACAAGACGAGGCCCGCGCTCTGGGGCTCCGTCCCCGCTGCCGGGCGCTGATTCGGGAAGTGGTGCTGCTGGGTCGCGGCATGCCCTGGGTATACGCCCGCAGCATCCTGCCCCTCTCCACCCTGACGGGCCGCCTGCGGCGCCTGCGCCACCTGGACAACAGGCCCCTCGGGCAGGTGCTGTTCAACGACAGGTCCATGACCCGCGACGCGGTGCAGGTGACGCGCCTGTCCGCCGCCGCCCTGCCACCACGGATCGACCTGCCGAGGGGCGTCCCAACGGCGCCCCTGTGGGGCCGCCGCTCCGTGTTCCGCCTCGACGGCAAACCGCTGCTGGTGGCGGAGTTTTTCCTGCCGGACTTCGACCCGTACAATGCGGGTCGCTGACCGGGAGCCGCCATGACCAGCCCATCGCCGGGGCGCCTGCGCCACTACATCCTCCTCACCCGCCTGCACAAGCCGGTGGGCACCATCCTGCTGCTGTGGCCCGCCCTGTGGGGCTTGTGGCTGGCCGCTGGCGGTGTGCCGCCGCTACGACTGCTGGCCATCTTCGTGGCCGGCGCCTTCGTGATGCGCGCCGCGGGCTGCGCCATCAACGATTATGCCGACCGCCATATCGACGCCCATGTCGAACGCACCCGCTACCGGCCGCTGGCCACCGGGGCCCTGCAACCCTGGGAGGCGCTGGCGGTGTTCGCGGTGCTGTCCCTGGTGGGCCTCGGCCTGG
>JBJHDJ010000557.1:0-1765 GCA_050486485.1 Porticoccaceae bacterium | reverse complement strand
GTGTAGACGATGGCGTTGGACTTGACGAACTTGGCCACCTTCCAGGCGAAGATCAGGTCGTGAATTTCCTGTTCGCTGGGGGCCCGCTGGGTGACGATCCTGAGGTCGGCCTCGGTCACCATGCCCAGGTCGGCGTCCTGCACCAGCAGGCCGCCGTTGACGCGCTTAAAGTCGTAGGCGGCGGGGCGCTCGGGGGGCCAGTCGCCGCATTCCAGCACCCGCACATTCTGCTTGGCGGCGGTCACTTCCAGGGCTTGTGGTGATACCCGCGGGGCGATGATCACTTCCACGAACTGGCGCTCGACGATGAGCCTGGCGGTGGCGGCGTCCAGCTCGCGGTTGAAGGCGATGATGCCGCCGAAGGCGGATTCCGGGTCGGTCTGGAAGGCCAGCTCGTAGGCGGAGGCGATGCCGTCCAGGCTCACCGCCACGCCGCAGGGGTTGGCGTGCTTGACGATCACGCAGGCGGGCTTGGTGAAGGACTTGACGCACTCCAGGGCGGCGTCGGTGTCGGCCACATTGTTGTAGGACAGTTCCTTGCCCTGCAACTGGCGGGCGCTGGCGATGCCGATATCCCTGGGCTGGGCCTCCACATAGAAGGCGGCCTTCTGGTGGGGGTTTTCGCCATAGCGCATGTCCTGCTGCTTGATGAATTGCAGGTTGAAGGTGTCGGGGAAGTCGCGTTTTTCGTTGTGCGTATTCCGGGCGCCGAAGTGGTTGGCGATCATGCCGTCGTAGGCGGCGGTGTGCTCGAAGGCCTTCACCATCAGCCGGTAACGGGTTTCATAACCGAGTTGGCCACCGTTGGCCTTCAGTTCGTCGAGGATGGGGCCATAGTCCGAGGCGTTAACCAGGATGGCCACATCCTTATGGTTCTTGGCGGCGGAGCGCACCATGGTGGGGCCGCCGATGTCGATGTTTTCGATGGCGGTGGCCAGGTCGCAGTTGGGATCCGCCACGGTGGCGGCAAAGGGATAGAGGTTGACCACCACCATGTCGATGGGTTGGATGCCGTGCTCGGCCATCACCCCGTCGTCGGTGCCGCGCCGGCCGAGGATGCCGCCGTGAACCTTCGGGTGCAGGGTTTTTACCCGGCCATCCATCATTTCCGGGAAGCCGGTGTAATCGGACACTTCCACGGCGGCGATGCCGTTGTCCGTCAACAGGCGGAAGGTGCCGCCGGTGGACAGGATCTCCACCCCCAGATCGGCGAGGGCGCGGGCGAAGTCCACGATGCCGGTCTTGTCGGAAACACTGATCAGGGCGCGGCGCACGGGGGCGAGTGGGTGTGTCATGGGCGGTCCTTTAGGGGGATCGAAAGGGAGGTCGAGGCAAACTGGCGGTCATGTCGCGTCGGGAATCCGGGTGCTGGCGGGATTCGGCAAACCGATATCGCCAACGGCGAGTGGCTCGGGTCACAGTAGATTGTATTGCTTGAGCTTCTTGCGCAAGGTGCCGCGATTGAGACCGAGCATCTCGGCGGCGCGGCTCTGGTTGCGCTGGGTGTAGGCCATCACCGCCTCCAGCAGGGGGCACTCCACCTGCTCCAGCACCAGTTGGTAGAGGTCGCTGGTGGGTTGGCCGTCCAGTTCGGTGAAATAGTGGTCCATGGCGTCCGCCACATGGTCCCGCAGGGAGCGCTGGCGTGGCTGGGGGATTTCACCGGCGAGCGTTGGGTCGTCGTGTAGGGTGAAACGGTTGGCGGCATTCGTGGTCATGCTGCTCGGTCCTGAATAGGTGCGTTTGTGTCAAAGGCGTTTGTGTC
>JBJHDJ010000556.1:0-1770 GCA_050486485.1 Porticoccaceae bacterium | reverse complement strand
CGCTGTCTCCAAGGGCCACCAGATGGGTGGTGGTCTGGCCGAGGACCACATCCATCTCCGGCGCCTCGCTATCGGGGGCTCTGTCGTCGCGCATGCTGATTCCTGGCCGTTTTCTTGGTTGGTGAATGGGTCAGGGGAGTTGCCCCCATTTTCTCAGCGGTCGCCGAGCTGTGGCTGTCGGGGTCTGCTCCCCATCCCAGGCCAACCTCGGGGCGCAAAAGCCATCAATGCCTGGCGCCAAGGTCCGACGGCGCTCAGCCCTCCACCTCGAATTGGTCGCTGCCGCCAAAACTGGCTTCCGCCAGCCGGATGCGGGTTTGCAGATTCCCCCGGGAATCAACACCCCGCAGCGCTTCCTCCTTGGTGATTTTTCGCTTCATGTAGAGATCGAACACGGAATGCTCGAATGTCATCATGCCCTGCTCGGTGCTCTGGGCCATGCTGTCGCGGATCGACTCGAACTCCCCCTGCTGGATCAGATCAACAATGTAGGGGCTGGGCAACATCAACTCACAGGCCGCCACCCGGCTGCCGTCCACACCCTTGAGCAGACGCTGGGAAAACACGCCCTTGATATTCATGGCCAGGTCGTCGAGCACCTGGTGACGGGCCGTCTCGGGGAAGAAATTGACGATGCGCTCCAGCCCCTGGTAGGCGTTGTTGGCGTGCAGGGTCGAGAGGCACAGATGCCCGGTGTCCGCGTAGGCGATGGCGTGACGCATGGTTTCCACATCGCGGATCTCGCCGATCAGGATGACATCGGGCGCTTCCCGCATGGCGTTCTTGAGGGCGGCGCTGTAACTGAGGGTATCGATACCCACTTCCCGCTGGTTGACGATGGACTTGCGGTGGGTGTGAATGTATTCCACCGGATCCTCGATGGTGAGGATATGGCCGGTTTTGATGGCGCTGCGATAGTCGATCATCGACGCCAGGGTGGTGGACTTGCCGGAGCCAGTGGAGCCCACCACCAGGATCAGGCCGCGGGGCTCCAGCACCAGCTCCTTGAGGATGAGCGGCAGGCCGAGTTCCTCGATGGTGGGAATCCTGGCCTTGAGGTAGCGCACCACCACCGCCACCTGGCTGCGCTGGTAGAAGGCATTGATGCGAAAACGGCCAAGGCCAGGGGGCGAGATGGCGAAGTTGCATTCCAGGGTCGATTCAAACTCTTTTTTCTGCTTGTCGTTCATCACGCCGTAGAGCAGCGCCTTCACCGTTTCACTGGTCATCTCGGTGTTGGCGATGGGCATGGTCACCCCTTGTATCTTGATCTGCACCGGGGCGCCGGCGGTGAAAAACAGGTCGGAGGCCTCCTTCTTGACCATGACCCCGAGAAAATCCACCAAATCCGCCATATCCGCTGTCCGTCCTCTGTGAGTTCAGTCGCGCCACCAGGGTGTTTCCGGCTCTTCTTCCTCCCTGTTGGTGTCCAGCCAGATCAATGGCGACACCTCCCGCTCTCCGGTGAAAAACTGGGATATCCAGGTCAGGGTGCCCACCATCACCAGGGCCCCCAGCACCATGAAGCAGAACATCTTGAGAAATTTCATGGGACACTCCACCAACTATGCTCCACCAACTATGCCGCAAAGCATAGCGCACAATCGCGTATGGCGGGCCAATGGGGCACTTCGTCCGTTTCACGGGACGCGCCGCTTGACGGTCCGCGCAATGCCCCACACTGTTGTGGCATCCGTTCATGAGGAGCACATCGTGACCCCTACCGTCATCAAATCCGCCAGCGATCTGCAGGCACTCAAGTACGGCAAG
>JBJHDJ010000555.1:0-1773 GCA_050486485.1 Porticoccaceae bacterium | reverse complement strand
ATCCACCTGACAGGAACAGAAGTTATAGCGCAGGTTCACACCCAACTCCCGTGGGTCCGACAGGCTGACGGAACGATAAGGTGATTCAATCGTCGTATTGCCGAAGGGTTCCACCCGTATGGTGGTTGACAGGGGGTTGGTGGCGTAGCTCAGGGTGCGCTCGGTGTTGAACAGGTTCTTGGCGAACACCATGACTTCCCAACGCCCCCAGTCACTTTGTGGCGAGCGAATGCCCGCGTACAGGTCGAAGATACCGTAGGAGCTCAGTTCGTCGTTGGGGTTGGTGATATTGCCCTTGGAGTTGCCGTACAGCCTGGCCTGCAAGCGCACATAGCCATTGTACTGGTCGAACAGGGGGAAGCCGTACTCGGTCCGCAGCGAGGCGCTCCAGGTGGGGCCCTCGTAGGAGCGCGCCTTGATGGAGCAGGAGGATATATCGTCACCGCCGGTGGCCTCGCGGATTTGATCCACGGTGATGGGCGGGTTGGTGCTGTCGGGCTTGCCGTCCCGGGGGAAATAGTCGTTACAGGCGATATCCCCCTTCTGGGTGCCCTGGGCCCAGCTGAAGGTGCCGCCGAGATCCCAGTTGTCGGTGATCTGGAAGGCGCCGTCCAGCTCCAGGCCGTAGGCATCCAGGTCCATGGCGCCCAGGAAGGTGTCGGTGGACACCGCCTCGTTGCCCTGGATATCCTCGTTGACGAAACGCACGGAGCCCCCGGCGCCGCGGTCCGGGTAGTTCTCGAACTTCTGGTAGAACACCGTGGCGTTGAGCCGCAAACGCCCGTCCAGGGAAGTCGATTTGATGCCGAGCTCGATGGAATCGGAGGTCTCGTCGTCGAGGCTCAGGAAGCTTTGCTCCCGGGGCGTGCGCCCGGTATCGCTGTTGCCCACCTGGCTCACGCCAGGCCGCCAGGAGCTGCCGGCGGCCACATAGGCCATCAGGTCGTCGCTGAACTGGTGGGACAGGGACGCGGTGTAGATCACCTTCGAGGTGTCGTCGATGCGTTGTCCCAACAGGTTGCCACCAATGATGCGGGTGCTGAGTTCGGACTCGTAGTCGATATAGCGCAAGCCGCCGGAAATCTCCGTGGCGTCCGTCAACTGATAGGTGAGATTGCCGAACAGGGACTTCTCCTTGGACTCGTTCATGGAGAGTACCGGCGTGGGGACGATGGTGAGGAAGTTGTTGGGCGCCGTGCCGAGCAGGAAGATGGCCGTGTAGTTGCTGACATTGGTGGGTGAGTCGAATTCGCTGTAGAAGCCGCCTACCACATAGCTGAGCCGATCGTTGATATCTCCCGTGAAGCGCAGTTCGTGGGTCTCGGCCTCGGGCTTGGAGTCGACGAACTGACCCAGAATATCCAGGGCGCTCGGGTAGGTCTCGTCATAGAAGCCGGCCGTGTCCCCCGAGGCCTTTTGCACGAAGCCGCCCTTGTGGGTCCAGGACCCGACATAGTTGATGGTGACGGGGCCTGCGTCCCAGGCCACCTCGAGGCCGCTGCGCTCCTGGGTGGAAAAGTTGGTGGTGGGCAGCCACTGCGCCGACAGGCGATCCCCGGCGGTCACCGGCACCGGGCTGGGGTCCAGGGCGGGGTCGCGGATATTGGCGGACTCCGCCGTCTCGTAAAGCCACCGGTCCGTGTTGACCTCCTGATAGTAGGCGTTGATGGCCAGGTTGTCGGTGGGTTCGAAGCGCAGGGACAGGCGCCAGCCGTCGTTCTCCATCTTGGCGCGCTCGCCGGTGCGGAAGCTCTTGGCGTGGTTGATGCGGTT
>JBJHDJ010000554.1:0-1779 GCA_050486485.1 Porticoccaceae bacterium | reverse complement strand
GCTACGGGCGGGTGGCGGGCGCGGCCCTGGAGCCCACCGGTCTGACCACGCCGGACGCCCTGCGCACCCAGCGTATCCTCGCCGATTTCGTCGCCGAGGGAGTCACCGCGGTGACCATGGAAGTGTCTTCCCACAGCCTCGACCAGTACCGGGTGGCGGCGGTGCCCTTCGCCACGGCGATATTCACCAATCTCAGTCGCGACCACCTGGACTACCACGGCTCCTTCGAGGCCTACGGCGCCGCCAAGGCGCGCCTGTTCAATTGGCCCAGTCTGCGCGCCGCCATCATCAACCGCGACGATCCCTTTGGTCGCGGGCTGCTGGCGGCGCTGCCGGGTAAGGTGCGGGGCATCGACTATGGCATCGGCGGCGATGGCCAGGTCGGCGCCAGGGACATTGCCTACACCCACACCGGCATCAGCGCCCGCATCCATACCCCCTGGGGCGAGGGCCGGCTCCACAGCCCCCTGCTGGGGGCGTTCAACCTGTCGAACCTGCTGGCGGTGGTGGCCGCCGCCTGCGTGAGGGGCTTTCCTCTCGCCGCGGTGCTCGAACAGGTGCCGCGGCTCAAGCCGGTTTCCGGTCGCATGGAGGTGATCAACCCCGGCGATGGCCACCAGCCCCTGGCGGTGGTGGACTATGCCCACACCCCCGATGCCCTGGACAAGGCGCTGCAGGCCTTGCGCCACCATTGCCGGGGACAGCTGTGGTGCCTGTTCGGCTGTGGCGGCGACCGGGATGCCGGCAAGCGCCCACTGATGGGGGCCATCGCCGCGCAACGGGCGGATCGCCTGGTGGTGACCAGCGACAACCCCCGCGGCGAGGATCCCGACGCCATCATCCGCGATATCCTGGAGGGGATTCCCGCCACTGCCGCCGTGGAGACCGTCGCCGATCGCCGCGCCGCCATCCGCCGCGCCCTGGGGGAAGCGGCCCCCGGCGACACCGTGTTGATCGCCGGCAAGGGCCACGAGGATTATCAGTTGGTGGGCGTCCAGCGCCTGCCCTTCAGCGACCAGGCGGAGGCGCGTCTGGCGCTGCGCCAGCGGAGAGGGCCGATCGATGATTGAACCCCTGACCCTGTCGCAACTGGCCCAGGCTCACGGCGGTACCCTGCTGTACCCGGACTGCGCCTTCAGCGCCGTGTCCACCGATACCCGCACCCTGCGGGAGGGTGAGTTGTTCGTCGCCCTGCGGGGCGAGAACTTCGACGCCCACGACTTTCTGGAGAGCGCCGCCCTCAAGGCGGTGGGCCTGGTGGTGGAGCGGCCCAACAAGCAGCTCAATCGCCCCCAGTGGGTGGTGGCGGACACCACCCGGGCGCTGGCCCAGATCGCCCTGATGGCGCGCCAGCAGTTTTCCGGCCCGGTGGTCGCCGTCACCGGCAGCAGCGGCAAGACCAGTGTCAAGGAAATGATCGCCGCCATTCTCGGTCAGTTGGGGCCCACCCTCGCCACCCGCGGCAACCTCAACAACCATATCGGCGTGCCCCTCACCCTGCTGTCCCTGGAAAAGCGCCACCGTTACGCGGTGATCGAAATGGGCGCCAGTGGTCCCGGGGAGATCGCCTACCTGTGCGGCATTGCCCGCCCCCATATCAGCCTGGTGAACAATGTCATGCCGGCCCATATCGAGGGCTTCGGCAGTCTCGAAGTGATCGCCGACACCAAGAGCGACATTTACAACAGCCTGCCCGCCTCCGGCGTGGCGGTGATCAACCGCGACGAGCGCTGGGCCCGCAAGTGGCGCAACAAGGTGTCCTGCGACCGCATCTGGGAC
>JBJHDJ010000553.1:0-1781 GCA_050486485.1 Porticoccaceae bacterium | reverse complement strand
GACCACCCGCCGGGCCAGCCTCGACAGCTTCGAGGCCGACATCGACATGACCGCCACCAACGAGGGGGGCCAGAACATCCGCGGCGGCATCAGCATTCCCATCATTCCGGACATGCTGGGCATCCGCGTCGCCGGCTTCGTCGAGGAAAACCGCATCAACCACGCCAGGAGCTTCCGCACCGGCGAGCGCGCCAAGATGGAGAACGACGGCTGGCGCCTGTCCCTGCGCTTCGAACCCACCGACAACCTGGCCATCAACGCCTTCTACCAGGAGGTCAACACGGACCGGTGGATATTCGCCACGGCGGAGTCCGCCAATATCCGCGACCCCGCCCTGGCCCCCAGCCCGGTGCCGGTGACCGCCGGGGATCGCCTGTCGGCGCAGTTCCTGCCCACCACCAACTTTTCCACCCAGGAACGCAGCGGCCTCGAGGTGGCCTGGGACGCCGGCCCCGTCACCATCAACTATGTCGGATCCTGGACCCACAAGGGTGGGTTCGTGCAAAAGGCCTCGGGGGACACGGCAGGCTTCTTCGACGAGACCTACCCGCGCGCCCTTGACGGTTTGGGGCAGTTCGTGGACTCCAAGCCCGAAGCCGAGACCCACGAGTTGCGCTTCACGGGAAATATCAACGAGCGTCTCAGCTATGTGGTTGGCGGCTTCTACAGCGAGTTCGACTCGCCTACCAATGTTCAGAGCTTCACGCCCATTTTCCTGTTCGGCACGGCGCCGCAGAACTTCTTTACCATCGTCACCACGCCTGTGCTCTCCATGAACGAATCCAAGGAGAAGTCCCTGTTCGGCAACCTCACCTACCAGTTGACGGACGCCACGGAGATTTCCGGTGGCTTGCGCTATATCGACTACGAGTCCGAGCTCAGCACCCGCATCGTCGGCGGCAACCTGTTGGGACAACGCATCGACGACACCTCGAAGGTGATCTACACCGCGTCCCTGTCCCACCAGTTCAGCGACGACCTGATGGCCTATGTGGCCGCCGGCAGCTCCTGGCGGCCGGGCGTGAGCCAGGTGGGCAACAGCGATACCGGGCGCACCCCGCGGGAGCAAAGCTTCCTGAGCCTCGACGACGAGACCTCCGATTCCATCGAGCTCGGCATCAAATCGACTTCCCTGGACGGTCGCCTGCGGCTCAACGCCACGGTGTTTTACCAGAAGTTCGAGAACTACCCGGACCGCGGCGCCGGGGGCTCCGTGCGTTTCGTCAACGAGGATATCCAAGGCAACGAGGCGGTGGACAGCGACACCTTCCTGGGGGCCATGGACCTGGACGCCTACGGCCTGGAGCTGGACGGCGCCTTCCAGATCACCGACAACTGGGATCTCGGCGGTACCTTCAGTTGGGCCCAGGGCACCCAGAAGGGGGACATTGCCTGTAACGACTATTTCCCCCGGGACGGCAAGCCCGACAGCAGCAACCCGCCCATCACCGTCCAACAGATCCGCGACGCCACCGGTGGCGATGATATCTCCTCCTGTTCCATCAAGGCTAGGTCCTACGAGGGGCCCACCTGGAGCGCCTCGCTGCGGACCGAGTACGGCTTCCCCCTGTTCGACCAGTTCAACGGCTATGTACGCTTGCAGGCCAGGCTGTACGGCAACTCCAAGGGCAATATCACCAACCCCAACGACGAACTGAGCTCCTACGGCATCTTCGATCTCTACGCGGGCATTCGCTCGCCGCAGAGTGACTGGGGTCGCTGGGAAGTGATGGTGTTCGCCAAGAACATTTTCAACACCGAGCGCACCACCAACTTTGGCA
>JBJHDJ010000552.1:0-1786 GCA_050486485.1 Porticoccaceae bacterium | reverse complement strand
TGATGATCTTTTCGGCGGTGCGGTAGGCATCCGGCATGTTGTAGCCGGTGTCCACCCACACCACCGGCAGATCCGGGGCCACCTGCTTGATGATATGCAATAAGCCCGCGGAATTGGGCGAGAAGCTGGTGGAAGCGAACACGCGGCGCTCCAGCCCCAGGGCCCAGCGGACGATATCCCCCGGGGACTTGTCCCGGAGTTGCCGGTTGAGTTCCTGTAGCTGTGCTTCCTGAAACATTGCTCTTCCTGAAAACCTTGCTTGCGGGCCTTGGCTGTCTTGCTCTATGGCTTCTTGATCTATGGGAATGGCTGTCATGGTCATCAGTCCCTGATCCAGTCCGGTACCGGCAGCCCCTTGCGCTCCAGCAGCGCCGGGTTGAACAGGGTGCTCTTGTAGCGGTGACCATAGTCGCACAGGATGGTGACGATGGTGTGCCCTGGACCCAGCTCCCTGGCCAGCGCCACGGCGCCCGCCACATTGATGCCGCTGGAACCACCGAGGCACAGCCCTTCGTGCTTGAGCAGGGCGAACACCTGTTCCAGCGCCTCGCCATCGCTGATGCTGTAGGCGCTGTCCACCCGCGCCTGGCGGTAGTTGTCGGTGAGGATGCTGATGCCGATGCCCTCCATCATGGAGCTGCCCTCGCTCTCCAGGCGGCCGTGATGGTGGTGGTTGTACAGGGCGGAGCCTTCCGGGTCAGCCAGGGCGATGCGGATGTCCGGGTTGCGCTCCTTGAGGAAATTGCTCACGCCCGCCAGGGTGCCGCCGGTGCCCACCGCGCAGACGAAGCCGTCCACCTTGCCCTCGGTCTGTCGCCAGATCTCCGGACCGGTGGTGTCGTAGTGGATGCGGGCGTTGGCCGGGTTGTCGAACTGGCGTGCCCACACGGCGCCGTTGGCCTCGGTTTTGGCCAACTCCTCCGCTTTCTGGCGGGCGCTGTGGATGTAGTGGCGGGGGTCGTCGTAGCCCACCTTGGGTACCAGGAACAGGTCGGCGCCGTAGATGTCCAGCATCTGGATCTTCTCCGCGCTCTGGGTCTGGGGCATGACCACCACGCTGCGGTAGCCCAGGGCGTTGGCGATCATGGTGAGGCCGATGCCGGTATTGCCGGCGGTGCCTTCGACGATCACCCCGCCGGGACGCAATTCACCCCGGGCCTCGGCGTCGCGGATGATGCCGAGGGCGGTGCGGTCCTTGACGGAGCCGCCAGGGTTGAGGAATTCCGCCTTGCCGTAGATCTGGCAGCCGGTCAGTTCCGATGCCTGCTTCAGGTACACCAGGGGGGTGTTGCCGATCAGGTCCAGTATGCTGTTCGCGGTTGACATCGTGGTCTCTTGGCTGTGGTGCTGGGGGCCGCCGGGGGCTGGCCATCCCGAAAAGGCCGCTATTATGCCAAGAATGACGCGAATCTACCTTTCTTTATTACTCTAAGCTTATAGCTGAGGGGCAGGAGCATACTGCGATGGGAGGACGGTGCCCTGGACACAGGGTTTCGAGACCGTCGGCGGCAGGGATGCCGCCGTCGAGCCCCCAGGGATGGGTTCACGGCGTGTCTCGAAACCCTGTGTCCAGGGCAGCGGCCGGGTTGCGAAGCCAGACAGCCAAAAAATGCGTGGTGAAGGATTCAACCGCTAAAAAGGGCTTTATAACTGTCCCGCAGCAGGTTTTTCTGCACCTTGCCCATGGTGTTGCGGGGCAGCTCGTCCACCAGCATCACCCGCTTGGGGGCCTTGAAATTGGCCAGCCGTTCCCTTGACGCGGCAATTACCACTTCCTCCGTCAGGG
>JBJHDJ010000551.1:0-1792 GCA_050486485.1 Porticoccaceae bacterium | reverse complement strand
GCCGCCCTCAAGGCGGATCGCGGCCTGATGCGGGCGGCTATCCACGAATCCACCCGCTGGTATCCCACGGATCCGGTGTTCCTGCGCCAGGTGGCGAAGGATACCGAACTGGGCGGAGTGGAACTCAAGGCCGGTTCCATCCTCTATCTCTGTATCGCAACCGCCAACCGGGACAGGGGGCAGTGGCAGGATCCCGATCGCTTCGACATTCATCGTCCCATCAAAAGGCACTTCGCCTTTGGCGCCGGTGCCCACGCCTGCCTGGGGCAACACCTGTCCCGGGAGGAGATGGAAGTGGCCCTCAACGCCGTGCTGGATCGGCTGCCGAACCTGCGCTGGGATCCGGACAAGCCCCATCCGGCCATCACGGGCGCAACCCTGGTGGCCCGTGGCCCCAATGCGCTGCCGGTGCGCTTCGATTCCCGCTGAGGGCGTTCCGCGCGTTGGCCAGGTTGCCAAGGGTGCAACCAACATAGTCATTCATGTACAACCCAGTATAAGGATCACACCATGAACGAAATCGTCTCCGACCTGGTCGCCGCCGAAACCGACACCCCCTGGCCCTACGGCCGTATCGTCGATGCCGACGCCCATATCGATCCACCCTACGAAATGTGGCAGGACTACCTGCCCGCCCACCTGAAGGAACTGGCCCCCGTCATCGAGGAGGGGGAGGAGCACGACTGGGTGGTTTTCGAGGGCAACCGCCGCCCCCTGCGCATGATCGCCAACCAGGCGGGCCGCGAGGGCAAGGACTTCAAGATGATCGGCAAGCGCCACGAAATGCGCGAGGTATCGCAACCGGCGGTGCGCCTGGCGGACATGGACGCCGATGGCATCGATGCCGCCATCCTGTTCGGCGGTGGCCCCCTGGGCACCTTCAATGACGAACTGTATATCGCCAGTTACGAGGCCTACAGTAACTGGGTGAAGGATTTCTGTTCGGCGGACCCTCGCCGGCTGATTCCCGTGGGCTATGTGCCGATGCGGGATATCGATGAAACCATCGCCCATGTTAAGCGACTCGCCGCCATGGGTTTTCGCGCCATCAACCTGCCGGCCTTTCCCCAGAACGCCGATGGCTGGAGCACATCCTCCAAGGTCCAGGGGCTCAAGGAGGGGCAGATCTCGGCCCTCACCGGCGACCCCAACGGCAAGCTGCAATACTGCCAGCCGGAGTTCGACCGCTTGTGGGAGGTGGTGTGCGATCTCGACATGGCCCTCACCATGCACCTGGGCGGGCGGGTGCCGCGCTTCGGCAACAAGCTGCACTTCCTGCCAGACATGCCCATGAGCAAGACCGCCATGGCGGAACCCATCGGTATCTTTATCTTCAGCGGCATCTTCCAGCGCTTTCCCAAGCTGCGGCTGGCCAGCGCCGAGAGCGGCGTGGGCTGGTTCGCCTGGTATGCGGAGTACTGCGACAGAACCTGGGAAAAGCAGCGTTACTGGACCGAGAGCCCGCTCACCGAACCGCCCAGCTACTACATGGACAACAATGTCTACGGTTCCTTTATCCAGGACCGGGTGGGGATTCTCAATCGCCACCAGCCGGGGGGCAAAAACATCATGTGGTCCTCGGACTACCCCCATTCCGAGACCACCTTCCCCCGTTCTCGCCAGATCATTCTGCGGGATTGCGACGGTATCCCCCACGGGGAAGTACAGGACATCATTTGCAACAACACCAAAAGGTTCTTTCGCCTCGATTGAGTGGCCAGCGGCCCCTCCGCTGCCCGGTGACCCGTCCAGGGAGGATGGGTCACCTCCCTGCCCATGGCGCCCTCCCATA
>JBJHDJ010000550.1:0-1799 GCA_050486485.1 Porticoccaceae bacterium | reverse complement strand
GAGTACAAGGCGTCGGGGATGGCCCTGTCCATGTCCCTGCACTACCGGGACAAACCCGACCTGGTGGCCGCCATGGCGGATCTCGCGGTGGAGGAACTGGCCCACTTCCGCGAGGTGGTGAGGGTCATGCACCAGCGCGGCCTCAACCTGGTGAAGGACGAGCCCGACCCCTATGTGCACGGCCTGCGCCGATGGGTGCGGCGCGGCGCCGAGGCCTACCTGCTGGACCGGCTGCTCACTGGCGCCATCATCGAGGCGCGGGGGGCCGAGCGCTTTGGCCTGGTGGCGCAGGCCCTGCCCGCCGGGGAGCTCAAGCGCTTCTACCAGCGCATCGCCCGCTCCGAGGATCGCCATTACGAACTGTTCCTGTCCCTGGCGGCGATTTACTTTCCCCGTTCCACCATTGACGGGCGCCTGGATGAACTGCTGGACCGGGAAGCGGGCCTGGTGGAGGAACTGCCCCTTCGGGCGCGGCTGCATTGAGCGATGGTGAAGCCGGACTGTCCGCGCCGTCATTGTCTGGCAAGTGCCAAAATCGTGTACGATTCAACAGCAAAAGCATCAGGTAGCCGCCCAGTCGCAAACGCGAGCTAGACGGTACTGGAAGCGCGATCAATAACACTGGCCGGAACCCACCGGCCTAAAACCCCGAGGGGTGAAGATGATGAATTCCCTGCTGGCCCACCACGACAACACCCGCGGCCACTTCGAGGCGGAAGTCCGCGCCTCGGCGGCGACCACCCGGATCCTGCGGGTCGACCTGGACCGGGACATTGACCACCTGAAGGAACCCAGCCAGGAGTACTGGCTGGACCTGTGTCTCACCCCTCGGCCGCGAAACATCCAGGCCGGATATCCCGACTACTGGGGGGAACACCGCTTCGAGCGGCTTGGCGAGGTGTTTCTCATCCCTCCGGGCGAGGCCTTCCTGGCACGCTGCGACCATGTGGACCCCACCAAGTCCCCCACCCAGACCTCCATCGTGTGCAGCCTCAAGGCCAGTGTCATGGATGAGTGGTGCGATGGCCTGGACTGGTCGGAAAAGACCCTGGTGGCCAGCCTGGACATACCGGACCGCAGCATTCGCGGCCTGATGATGCGTCTCGCCAGGGAAACCGCCAATCCCGGCTTCGGCGGGCAGACCATGGTGGATCTGATCGCCTGCCAACTGGCCATCGAACTGGCGCGCCACTTCACCTCGGCCATCGACTACGCCATGCGTGGCGGCCTGTCCACCACCCGCCTGCGGCTGATCGAGGAACGGGTCCGGCAGCCCGGCCGGGCGCCCACCCTGGAGGAGCTTGCCGACCTGTGCGGGCTTTCCGTGCGCCATCTGTCGCGAGCCTTCCGGGTCAGCCGGGGCTGCTCCATCGGCAGCTTCGTGGAGCAATGCCGCCTGGAAACCGCCAAGCAGTTGTTGCTCACGGGAGAGCCCATCAAGGGCATCGCCAGCACCCTGGGTTACGCCTCGCCTTCCAGCTTCACCTACGCGTTCCGCCGCGCCACTGGGGCCACCCCGGGACAGTATCGCCGCAAGTTGTAGATGACGCCGGCAGCTGCAACGACACGAGCAACCCTGAACCTTTTGCGGAGGGGAACCCGGTAAGCACACAGCCATAATCACAGGACTCAACCATGACCATCACCCGCAGGAACTTCACCAAGGGCTCCGCCACGCTGCTGGGGGGCGCCCTGCTGGCCAGCCCCTCGCACCCTGCCGCCGCGCAGCCGCACGGGGAGCACGACACCCCGACCGTCACCGGGGAGTCCGTCGACCCGCTGTTCAGCGATCCCTATAT
>JBJHDJ010000549.1:0-1822 GCA_050486485.1 Porticoccaceae bacterium | reverse complement strand
GCCGTAGGCGGCGAACACGGCGCGATCCAGATCGTCGTGCAGTTCCCGCAGGATGGACACCAGCCCTTGCTGATGGATGGTTTTTTCCTTCTCCGTTAACGGCGCCTCGGCACGGAGTTTTTCCAGAACGTTATACATGCCGGTCAGGGTGAGGTCGGGATATGACTCCTGCTGGCGCTTGCGGTGGGTGTCCAGTTGTTCGGCTAGCTGGCGGATGGTGTTGATGTGGGGGCCGTCCAGATCAGGGAAAGGAAAGGTTTCGAAGCAGCGACTCTTTGCATATACCGAATCATTGCCAACACCAAGCCAGCTACCGGTGGCCATTGCCCATCCAACATGAACACGAGAACTCAATAACCCAAGGTAAGCAGCATCATCAAGGGCGATATTGATCAACTTGTTGTCAGGCAATAATTCACTTTCGAGAAATTGAAATACCCGGTGTTTGGTTGTCTCGACAGTAGCAATATAGCGCGGCAAACCTTCAGACATTTCCCGCCAGTCGCGGCGAGCCTCGCCAAAAATCCACCAGTGCTTGCGATACCCTTCCCGTTTATTCTGATCCCGTTCCGGTTTCACACGCTCCAATACCCACTGGTAAACAGCAGGAAAACGCCGCTTGATCTCGTCGAGCTCTAGACCAAACAGGTCGATCACCATGACATCCCTTGGGGATTGGGTAAGATCCCGTCCATTGCGATAATGGCGGATCACCCTGTCGACACCGGGAACCGAGCCAAACCCCAGTTGCAGCGCTTCTTCCCGGCTGACGATAAACCCGGAACCGTGCAGCTTGACGCCCGGAGAGCTGATTCCGGTGCAGGCTTGCAGTGCCTTGGCACCCGCCACATCCGCGCCAATGGAAAGATCGGCGAACACCTTGCCTTCCTTGCTGTTCAGGCTGACATCACGGGATTCGTCGTTGCCGTCCTGCTCCTGAATTACCTGCCGCAGCACCCCCGGCCTCTCTCCAGCCGCCGCCACGGTCATGGCGATTCGCACCGCCGCCCCATCATTGCTGTCCACCCAGGGATGATCGGGAATGGCAAAAGTTAGGGAGACGGGCGCCTTGCTGTCGCCAAGGTAGGGTTCAAGTACCCGGCGGTTAAAGGTCTGACGAATGCTGTTGGTGGTAATAAACCCAAAACCTTTGGCCTCGCCACCTCTTACCTTGTGGGCGGCTGTGTGCCACCAGTACATAACGAAATCCACCGAGTCCGGCACCTCGCCCTTGAACACCTTGCGCACGGCGTCCACATAGCCGTCACCGAGGGCGCGGCGCATGGTGGAGGCGCCAATAAACGGCGGATTGCCAACGATATAATCCGCCGCTGGCCATTGCGCCTTGCGAGGGTTGGCATAGGTGTACACCGGGATGCGGCCGTTTTCATCCGGGATCAGTTCACCGGTGGTGGGGCTGGGCTTGTAGCTGATGCCATCCCAGAGGGTCACGGGCTGGCCGTTGTCGTCGTAGACAATATCCTTGCTGTCATAGTCGATCAGGGCATCCCGGTGTTCGATATTGCGGAAATCCCTAAGCACCGGATCGGGGATGTCGAGCTTGCCGTGGATGCGGAAGTGCCACTGCAGGTAGCCGATCCACAGTACGATTTCGGCGATGGCGGCGGCCCTGGGATTGATCTCCAGCCCCAGAAACTGGTGGGGGTCCACGGTCAGGCCTCGGGAATCGAAAGCCGCCTGGCCACCGTGCAGGTCGCCCAGCAGGTTGAGCACCTCCCCTTCGAGCCGCTTCATATGTTCCAGGGCCACATAGAGGAAATTGCCGCTGCCGCAGGCCGGGTCGAGCACGCTGGTGTTGCAC
>JBJHDJ010000548.1:0-1826 GCA_050486485.1 Porticoccaceae bacterium | reverse complement strand
GCCCGGCACAGGCCGGGGCTGGTGAGGCGGATATCGTGGCCCACCACGATATGGCGGGCGTCCAGCACCTCGGCAAAGGCGCGGCCGATGCGGTAGGCGATGTCCTCGTTGAGTTGGTCGGGAACACGGCCGCGGATGTCGTAGGCCTTGAAACAGGTAAGGGGCTCGTTCATCAGCTTGGCTTGCGGTAGTGGTGTTCGTAGACATAGTTGGTGGCGGCCACATAGCCGTCGACGCTGCCACAGTCGAAGCGCAGGCCACGGAACCTGAGGGCCAGCACCCGGCCCCGCTGGGCCAACTGGCACAGGGCGTCGGTGATCTGAATCTCCCCGTTCTTGCCCGGCGCGGTATTGCGCAGGGCCTCGAAGATGTCCGGGGTGAGCACATAGCGGCCAATGATGGCGAGGTTGCTGGGTGCTTCATTCGCCGAGGGCTTTTCCACCATATCCGACACGGTGTAGATGCCTGGCTCCAGCTCCTCGGCGGCAATCACCCCGAATTTGGACACCTCCGCCATGGGCACCTCGGTGATGGCCACCACCGATTTGCCGAAACGGCGGTAGACCTTGACCAACTGGGTCATCACCGAATCCTCGCCGTCCTCCACCAGGCACAGGTCGTCGGCGAGAATCACGCCAAACGGCTCGTAGCCGATCAACAGCTCCCCCACCAGGATGGCATGGCCGAGGCCCTTCATTTCGAGCTGGCGGGTGGTGGAAAACGAGGCGTTGCTGATCACATCCCGCACACAGTCAAGATACTGCTCCTTGTCGGTGCCGGCGATCTGGTGCTCCAGTTCGTAGCTGATATCGAAGTGGTCGTCGATGGCGCGCTTGCCGCGACCGGTGACAAAGCCGATCTGGTTGAGTCCGGCGGAGATGGCCTCCTCAACCCCGTACTGCACCAGGGGCTTGTTGACCACCGGCAGCATTTCCTTGGGCATGGCCTTGGTGGCGGGCAGAAAGCGGGTGCCGTAGCCGGCGACGGGAAACAGGCATTTTCTGATCATGGAGTATCCTGGCTGGGTGTTGTTGTCGGCGCGGTTTCCTCCCCCGCCTGCCGGTAGCGCGGCATCTTGCCCCACGGGGATGCCAATTATATGTCAGCGCCCGCGCCGCCAACCACCGGGGCAACCCGCGACTGGGTCTGCCCGTGACTGGGGCTGCCCTTGACTGGGGCTGCCCGCGACTGGACATGGCGGTCGATTCCGCTAGAATGGCGCGTCATTTTAGCCACCGCGACATGCCGCCGGGGATCGGATCCTGAATGGATAATGCCAGCCGCCAGAGCGCCTACTCAAAAGAAGACATCCTCGCCTCCAGCCGTGGCGAACTGTTCGGCCCCGACCGGGCCCGCCTCCCCGCCCCCAACATGCTGATGCTCGACCGCATCACCCTGATCAGCGACGACGGTGGCAAGTACGGCAAGGGTCAACTGGTGGCGGAACTGGATATCACCCCGGACCTGTGGTTTTTCGACTGCCACTTCCCCACCGACCCGGTAATGCCCGGCTGCCTGGGCCTCGACGCCCTGTGGCAACTCACCGGCTTCTTCCTGGCCTGGCGCGGCAACAAGGGCCTGGGCCGCGCCCTGGGGGCCGGCGAGGTCAAGTTCTTCGGCCAGGTGCTGCCCAGCGCCAAGAAAGTCACCTACAAACTGGATATTTCCCGCATCATCGAGCGCAAGCTGGTGATGGCCATCTCCGACGGCAGCGTGGAGGTGGATGGCCGCGAGATCTACACCGCCAAGGACCTGCGGGTGGGGTTGTTTACCTCAACCGAGAATTTCTAGTTACACTTACAGCCAACCCGGCGCAAGCTGCAAGA
>JBJHDJ010000547.1:0-1831 GCA_050486485.1 Porticoccaceae bacterium | reverse complement strand
CGGTGCGCTTGGTGGCCACCTGGCCCACGAGGGCTTCCAGGTCAGCCCTGGCCTCGGGGCCGAGACTGTCCTTGTCGCGAAGCAGCTTCCAGCGCAACCCTTTAAGGCTGGGATCGCTGCGCTGCTCGATACGGCGCATCCGGTCAACAGCGGCGCTGGCGTGGGCGATGACATGGAATTTGTCGAAGGTGATCGTGGCGTTGGGCAGGTTCTTCTCCGCGCCCTTGATAAAGGCCCTGGACATATCCATGGTGATGGACTCCACCGTGAGCGGGTCGCCGCCGTGGGCGGAGAAATCCTCGGCAAAGGCCTCCAGGGTGGCGGCGTCCCGGCCCTCTGTCACGAACAGGATGCGTCGGGCATCCGCGTCGGCCACCAGGGTGATGTAGTCATGCCCGCGGGCGCGGGAAGTCTCGTCGACGGCCAAGCGGGTGACCTCGGAGAAGTCGGCCTGATCGAGCGCCAGGTCGACATAGCGCTTGGCGATGGCCGCCACCCGATGCCAGCTGAGATTGACGACGCGGGCCACGGCGTTAAAGGGCATTTCCCGGCACAGCACCATCACCAACGCCTCGAACAGCAGCGTGAAGCCGGACAGCTTGCCAGCCCAATCCGGCTCGACCTGGCGGATGCCACCCTCGGGCAGTCGCACCCGGGGGATCCGCGCTTCCAGGTAGCACTCGTGCTGGAAGAAATTCAGGTGGCGGTATCGCTTGGTGACGGTATCGTGGACGGGGTGTTCCCCCTCGATGCCGGCCACCCTGAAGCGACTGCCGGGGTTGAAGTCGATGCGGATATTGAGGACTTTGTGGGTGGCGTCGAAGTGGACATCGCGGACCCGCCAGGGGGAGGTGATGCCGAGGGCGGATTCAAAGAGTTGGGCGTGCATGCTGTCTTCCACAAGAGATTGTCACGGAGCGGGCGATTCTATCAGGCCAGGGCGGGCGGTTTGGCGCCGTGGGTGACCAGGGTCGAATGCGGAAGTGCGCCGCAATCGACCCTGGCCAAGCGTACTGCCTGGCGCCGGGCGTCAAGGGTTCGCTACGCCGGGCTGCGCCCGCCCTTGACCCCCAGCACCAGGAGGGCAAACCCGTCCTACCCACTTGATTTTCAAAAGAGGCAAAACTGTTCAGTAGTAATGTCCGCCTGCCGGAGAATAGCCCTGAGGGTGCCTTCGGGCATATCCCCTGGATGATTGGGAATGGTAGTAAAACGGCCTGAGGCGGGGTTGTGCCAGATTTCGTGTGAGCCGGCGGCCTGGCGGTCGAACTCGAACCCAAGTTTCTTGAGTTTACTGACAATTTGCCGGTACTTGAAACCGGCCAAACGGCCCACGATATCAAACCCCCAGAATCAGTGGGTAATCAAATGATTCCTGTACTGTTGTGAGAAGCGGTGCCTGTTGGCGTTCGGCTTGTGCCTCCAACAGTTTTTTTGCAACATCGCGGGCAATTTCCAGGGTTTCGGTAATGGTGCGCCCTTGGGCAATGAGTCCGGGAATGTCGTCGGATGTTGCCAGGTAAACACCTTCTGGCAATTTTTCAATATGCAGGTTGGCGATCTGTTCCATAAAATGGGATTCCAATTCGTGCCGCATTGATGCGCTAACCCCCTTCGGAGTGTTAAACCCTCAGTGAGATACAGCAGGCTCATTGTCCATTATCCCAACACCAGTCGCAAGCTAGTGTAGGCAATGCCGGTGTGCCGTGGAAGTCGAAACCTACGACCTGCTGGGCCGCCAGGTGAAGCGGGCGGATCTCTACACCGGCACGGTGTCCAGCGATGTCGGCCAGGCCAGCCAGTCCACCAACGGCTGCGCCAACCACACCGC
>JBJHDJ010000546.1:0-1831 GCA_050486485.1 Porticoccaceae bacterium | reverse complement strand
AGGTGGGCCTGGCGGCCGATGTCAGCAGCGCCAGCCACAGGATTGTCAGCAGCACCAGACGAACACGGTTGTCCACGGGGTTTGCGCTGCGCGGCACGCCACCGGCGAGTCGCAGGAAGTGGCGGGCTCGCAGGGCCGGCGCGGAGATGGGCGCCGGCCTGGCGATGGCGCGGTAGAGCCAGGGCAGGGGCAGCAGGACGAGCATCCAGGGCCAGGCCAGGGTCAGCACAGGTCCGCCTCCCGATGGTGGCGAATCCACCACTGGCACCAGCGGCGCAGCACGGCGCCAGCCCCCGGGCCGACAGTGCTCGGATCCGGCCAGTACTGGCTTTGCGCCAGTTGTTCAAGGTCGCTGCCGTTCTCCGCCAACTCCCTGGCCATACGGTTCTGGCAGCTGCTGTCGAGGCGCGCCAGCAAGTCCCTGGCGGGAAGTGCGGGCCAGCCACAATCCGCCCTGCCTGCCCGCGCCGTGCGACGCACCAAGGCCAGCAGGGCGGACGGGCTCTCTCCCCAAGCGGTGGCGTCCAGGCGTCGCAGTTCGGCGATGGCGGCGCGGCGGTAGGCACGGCGCCGCAACTGGCGTCGCCAGCACCAGGCGGCGGCGAGCGCGGCGCACAACACCAGAATGATGACCAGCCACCAACCCGGTCCCGGTGGCCACCAGCCTGGCGGCGGGGGTTGGTGGATATCCCGCAACTGCTCCAGGGGGTTCATCGCTGATGCCTGGCCATGCGTGGGGCGAAGGCGCGGCGCAGTACCGGCAGCACTGGCCGCTCGGTGCTGAACGGCAGCAGGGGCGCGGCCAGTTTCGCGGCCAGGGCCGCCAGGCTGGCCTGGCGCTGGCGGAAACGATTGGCGAAAAGTTCCCGAGCCTTGACGCCGCGGCTGTCGAGGACGCGGATGTCATCCCCATCCCGCAGGGGATAACGCCCTGGAGGGGGCAGGGCGGTTTCGAGGGGATCGGTGACCTGGCACAGGGTCAGGTCGCAGTGGCGGGCGAGCTGAAAAAGGTGCTTCTCGCAATCCCCGTCGACATCGAGAAAGTCGCTGATGACCACCACCATGGCGCCGGGGGTGGCCACCCGTCGGCACTCCTCGATAATGGCGGCAAGGGACAGGTTGTCGTCCCTGTCACCGGCAACGGCGCGATGCAGCGATCGACAGGCTTCACCCAGGTGGCGGATGAGCCTGAGTACACCCTGTCGGCCCTTGCGGGCGCGGGTGTCCCACTGCTGGTCCGGGCTGAATACCAATCCCCCGATCCGATCCCCGGCGGAGACACCGGCCCAGGCCAACAGGGCAGCGATGTCGCAGGCCGCCAGCGACTTGAGCCTCTGGCTACCGAAGTACATGGCGCCGCGCAGGTCCACGGCGATCAGTACCGGTCTCTCCCGCTCTTCGCGGAAAACCTTGGTGTGGGTGGTGGCGGTGCGCGCCGTCACCCGCCAGTCGATGGCCCGTACATCGTCGCCGGCCTGGTAGGGTCGGGCTTCGTCGAATTCCATGCCGCGCCCCCGGAATCGGGAACGGTAGCGGCCCCCCTGGGCGGACAGGGCCTGGCGGCGGGGAAAGAGGCTGATTTCACGCGCATTCTGGCGCAGGGCGATAAGCCCGTTGGTGTCCGGTATGGCGATGCCGACAAGGGCGCGCGGATCTTGCGTGACAGTGGCCACCGACAGTCCCCTCAGGCGCTGGGCACCAGGCTGGCGAGTGTCTCGATCACCTGGTCGCTGTCGATGCCATTGGCCTCCGCCTCGAAGCTGAGTATCAAGCGGTGGCGCAACACATCCGGCAGCACATCCCGCACATCGTCGGGAGTGACGAAATCCCG
>JBJHDJ010000545.1:0-1832 GCA_050486485.1 Porticoccaceae bacterium | reverse complement strand
GGAAAAGATTGAAGGAGAAGAACCCCGACCTGCTGATTGGCGTCGGCGGCTGCGTGGCCAGTCAGGAGGGGGATGCCATCGCCCGGCGGGCGCCCTATGTGGACTTGGTGTTCGGCCCCCAGACTTTGCACCGCCTGCCGGAGATGATCGTCGAGCGGCGCCAGGGCGACGGCGTCACCATCGTCGATATCAGCTTCCCGGAGATCGAAAAGTTCGACCGTCTGCCCCAGCCGGAGGCGGAGGGTGCCACCGCCTTCGTGTCCATCATGGAGGGTTGCTCCAAGTATTGTTCGTTTTGCGTGGTGCCCTACACCCGCGGCGAGGAAGTGAGCCGCCCGGTCACCGATGTGCTGGCGGAGATCGCCCACCTGGCCGCTCAGGGGGTGAAGGAAGTGAACCTGCTGGGCCAGAATGTCAACGCCTACCGGGGCGCGTTGCCGGACGGGCGCATCTGCGATTTTGCCGAACTGCTGCCCCTGGTGGCGGCCATCGCCGGCATCGAACGCATCCGCTACACCACCTCCCATCCGGTGGAGTTCAGCGATGCCCTGATCGAGGTGTACGGGCGCCTGCCGCAACTGGTGAGTCACCTGCATCTGCCGGTGCAGAGCGGCTCCGACCGCATCCTGGCGGCCATGAAGCGCGGCCATACCGTGCTGGAATACAAGTCGAAAATACGCAAACTTCGGCAAATTCGCCCCGATATCAGCATATCCACCGACTTTATCGTGGGTTTTCCGGGGGAGACGGAGAAAGATTTCGCGGACACCATGAAGCTGATCGACGATATCCGCTTCGACACCTCCTTCAGCTTCGTGTACAGCCCGCGGCCCGGCACCCCGGCCGCCGACCTGCCGGACGATACCCCGGAAGCCGTCAAGAAACAGCGCCTGGGGATTCTCCAGGCCCGCATCGAGCAGCATGCCCGGGAGATCAGCCTGGCCATGGTGGGTACCACCCAGCGGCTGCTGGTGACCGGCATTTCCAAAAAGGATCCCGGTCAGTTGCAGGGCCGCACGGAAAACAACCGGGTAGTGAACTTCTCCTGCGACGACCACGGCTTGATCGGCGGTTTTGCCGATGTCCGCATTACCGAGGCACTGCCCCATTCGTTGCGGGGGCAACTGGCATAAACCATGCTTGTTTCAGGTGGTTCCGGTAGTCCGGAGGGTGGCGACAAATTACCCCATCAAGTATTTTATCTGTCACCCAAAGTAGCTATGCTTCCCCCAAACGCCATTGCCGCAAGGAGCGGATACAACCTAGTTTGAATACCAGCGTCGACGCACTGACAATCACCCTCGAGCCCAATGACGCCCGCCGTCTGGCTTGTCTCTGCGGCCAGTTCGATCAGCATCTGCGCCAGATAGAACAACGCCTCAATATCGAAATCCGCAACCGGGGCAATATCTTCGCCATCTACGGCGACGCCGGTAAAACCCAGGCGGCGGGGAATCTGCTGCGAACCCTCTACCACGAAACCAACAGCGAAGATCACCTCACCCCCGACACCGTCCACCTCTTCCTGCAACAATCCGACCTGGAGCTGCGCATGGATCAAACCCTCGTCAATCACGCCGGCAACGGCGCCGCTGCCGCCGCCAGCAATGTGGAGAGCTTCACCGTCGTCCGCACCAAGAAGGGCAATGTGAAGCCCCGCGGCCTCAACCAGCAACGCTATGTGCGGGCCATCCAGACCCACGACATCAATTTCGGCGTGGGGCCGGCGGGCACCGGCAAGACCTACCTGGCGGTGGCCTGCGCCGTGGAGGCGCTGCTCAGGGACGAGGTGGAGCGTATCCTGCTGGTGCGCCCGGCGGTGGAGGCGGGGG
>JBJHDJ010000544.1:0-1857 GCA_050486485.1 Porticoccaceae bacterium | reverse complement strand
AACTGGCGATGGCGGCGGCGTCCAGGTCGAGGTTGTGGGTCATCACCACGGCGGCGTCGAAGGTGGTGAACAGGGGTTCCGCCGCCAGTTCCCCCGGGGGACAGCGCAGGGTGGTGCGGGCGCGGGGAAAGTGCTCGGCGCGGGCGTTGGCGGGTCGCGGGTCGCACAGGGTCACCTCCCAGCCGAGGCCGGCGGCCAGATCCACCAGCGGCACGGCATCGGCGCCGCCTCCCACCACCAGCAGGTGCGGGGGGGATTGCACCCGGGTTTCCAGCCAGGGGCCGTCATCCCTTTGCGTCAGGTTGGCGCCTCCCACCAGGGGGCGGCGCCGGATGGCGCTGTCGGCGGCGATGAAATAGCCCCGGGCCTCGCGATCGTCCGCCACCCGTTGGTGATAGGTGCCGCTGGCGCGGGCGTTAAGACTTTGCCACATGTCCAGCAGGCCCAGGTAGTCGTTGGCGGCGTTCACCGGTTGCAGCAGGATGCGCACCAGGCCGCCGCAACCGATGCCCAGTTGAAAGGAAAAGTCGTCCTCGTCGGAGCCGTCGTAGCTCAGCAGTCGCGGGCGCTGGTCGGCCATCAGCATGCGGGCGTGGCGGTGGATGTCCGCCTCCAGGCAGCCGCCGCTGAGCAGGCCGAGGCGCTGGCCCAGGTCGTCCAGCAGCATCATGGCCCCCGCCTTGCGGTAGCTGGGGCCCTCGGTGGCGTACACCGTGCCCAGCACCCAGTTGCGGTTGTCCCGTTCCGCTTGCCAGTGGCGCAGCAGATCCAGTAGATGATGGCTCATGAAGGAATCCTGTTATTGCTTGCACAGCCGGGCTAGCATACCGGGAATCGAACCGCCCACAAACCTTTCGCCGGAGGTGCCGGCCACCATTCATTCCGGGAGGAGACAGATGCCGTACCGTCAGGAATTTGACCGCTCGCTCGCCGATCCCGAGGGTTTCTGGCTGGAGCAGGCCGCCGCTCTCGACTGGTACCAGTCGCCCCAGGAGGGTCTGTCCCGGGACGCCAACGGGGTCGAGCGCTGGTTTGCCGACGGAGTGCTCAACACGGCCCACCTGGCCCTGGATGTCCATGTCGCCAAGGGTCGTGGCGAGGAGACGGCGCTGATCTACGATTCCCCGGTCACCAGCACGGTGCGCCACTTCAGTTTCCGGGAGCTGCGCGACCGGGTGGCCCGTTGCGCCGGCATGTTGCAGGGCCTCGGGGTGGTGAAGGGGGAGCGGGTGCTGATCTACATGCCCATGGTGCCCGAGGCGGTGGTGGCCATGCTGGCCTGCGCCCGCATCGGCGCCGTGCATTCCGTGGTATTCGGCGGCTTTGCCGCCCACGAGCTGGCGGTGCGCATCGACGACTGCACCCCCAGGGTAGTGCTCAGTGCCTCCTGTGGCATCGAGGTGGACAGGGTCATCCCCTACCAGCCGATTCTCCTCCAGGCCCTGAAGAGCGCCCGCCATCAACCCGATCACTGTGTCATCCTGCAACGGCCCCAGTGCCCGGCCCCCCTGCACCATCCCCGGGATCTCGACTGGGAGCAGGAAATGGCGGCCGCCAGGGATGCCGACTGCGTGCCCGTGGCCGCCACCGACCCCCTCTACATCCTCTACACCTCGGGCACCACCGGCAAGCCCAAGGGCATCGTGCGGGACAACGGCGGCCACGCCGTGGCCCTGAAATACAGCATGAAAACCATCTACGCCATGAACCCCGGGGAAGTGTTCTGGGCCGCCTCCGATGTCGGCTGGGTGGTTGGACATTCCTATATCGTCTACGGCCCCCTGATCCACGGCTGCGCCACGGTGCTCTACGAAGGCAAGCCGGTGCGCACCCCGGATGCCGGGGCCTTCTGGCGGG
>JBJHDJ010000543.1:0-1860 GCA_050486485.1 Porticoccaceae bacterium | reverse complement strand
TTTCCACCTTTCCCGAGGGGCAGATCTGCATCGAGGACAACGGCAAGGTGGTGGCCGCCGCCTTTGCGGTGATCGTCGACTATGTCAAGTTCGGCGACCAGCACACCTACGAGGAGATCACCGGCGATGCCTACCTCACCACCCACGACCCCAACGGCGATGTGCTGTACGGCGTGGATGTATTCGTGCACCCGGACTACCGGGATCTGCGCCTCGGCCGCCGCCTCTACGACGCCCGCAAGGAGTTGTGTCGCAACCTCAACCTCAAGTCCATCGTCGCCGGCGGGCGCATCCCCAACTATCAGCAATACGCCCGGGAAATGTCCCCCTACGAGTACATCGAGAAGGTCAAGAGCAAGGACATCTACGACCCCATCCTCACCTTTCAGTTGTCCAACGACTTCGAGGTGCGGCGCGTGCTCACCGCCTACATGCCGGAGGACAGGGAATCCCGCGGCTACGCCACCCTGCTGCAATGGCACAACATCTACTACAGCCCCAGCGAACCGAAACTGATCGGCGCCCGCAAGAAAATCGCCCGGGTAGGCTGCGTGCAGTGGCAGATGCGCTACTTCCAGGATGTCGGGGAACTGCTGCAACAGGTGGAGTATTTCGTCGACGCCCTGTCCGACTACAAGTGCGATGTGGCCCTGTTTCCGGAGTTCTTCAACGCCCCGCTGATGGGCCTGGAGCGCCATGTCAGCTCCATCGACGCGGTGTGGTTCCTGGCCGGTTTCACCGAGCAGATCCTCGGGGAAATCTCCCGCCTGGCGGTGAGCTACAACATCAATATCATCGCCGGCTCCATGCCGGTGGTGGACAACGACGAACTGTACAATGTCAGCTATCTGTGCCGCCGCGACGGCACCGTCGACGAGCAGACCAAGATCCACCCCACCCCCCATGAAAAGAAGGACTGGATCATGCAGGGGGGCGACCAGTTGCGGGCCTTCGACACCGACTTCGGGCGCATCGGCATCCTCATCTGCTACGACGTGGAATTCCCCGAGTTGGCGCGGCTGCTGTCCGAGGAGGATGTGAAGATCCTTTTCGTGCCCTTCTGGACCGACACCAAGAACGGCTACCTGCGGGTGCGGCGCTGTTCCCAGGCCCGCGCCATCGAGAACGAGTGCTATGTGGTGATCGCCGGCAGCACCGGCAACCTGCCCAAGGTGGACAATGTGGACATCCAGTACGCCCAGGCGGCGGTGTTCTCTCCTTCCGACTTCGCCTTCCCCCACGACGCCATTGTCGCCGAAACCACCCCCAACACGGAGATGACCCTGATCGTCGACCTGGACCTGCAGAAGCTCAACCAGTTGCAGAACGAGGGCTCGGTGCGCAACTACCTGGACCGGCGGCGGGATCTGTATCGGGTGAAATGGGTGGGCAACAAGCCGATTCGCGACATGCCGGAGTGAATCGCCCCTGCGGGGGCCTTTCCCATACAGGCCTTGCCCCGTCCCGTGGTATGTTTTCCATTCCCCCACCCATTTCGACCCGACCGCCATGCTGATCGTCCTCTCCCCCGCCAAGACCCTCGACTACGACACCCCGGTAAAGATTCGCGACCATAGCCAGCCGGTGTTTCTCGACGATGCCGAAACCCTGATCGGCGAGCTGCGCCACCTGGGACCCCAGGAGGTGTCGCAACTGATGGGCATCAGCGACCCCCTCGGCGCCCTCAATTTTGGCCGCTACCAGGATTGGCACAGGCCCTTCACCCCCGACAATGCCCGCCAGGCCCTGCTGGCCTTCAAGGGGGATGTCTACACCGGACTGAAGGCGGAAACCCTCAAGGCCGCCGATCTCAAGTGGGCCCAGAAACATCTGCGCATCCTGTCGGGTCTCTACGGCCTG
>JBJHDJ010000542.1:0-1860 GCA_050486485.1 Porticoccaceae bacterium | reverse complement strand
CGGCGAACTGGCGGTACGGCATCCGCTCTTCGTGATGGACAGGAAAGCCACCCCCATCCGCGAACAAGCGATCGGGGACAATCCCTGCTTCCTGCTCACCGACCATGTCCCCATGCCGAAAAAAAGCTTCAATAGCCTGGAGCGGCTGGGGGCCCGAAAAATCAGCCTTGGCCCACGGATGCTGTTCGCCTCCCAGTGCGTGGTGCTGATTCACAACGAACTGGATTGTCGCGGCTTGTGAACCACAGCGGCAATAACCTTGTCCGCGGTACACTGCCACCTCTCCACACAGATCACCAATGGCACTGAGTTAAGCCCCTTTACGGTAGTAGGGCGGTGTCCCGAGGGAGAGTTTTCGAGACCGTCGGCGCCATGGATGGCGCCGTCGAGCCCCCAGGGATGGGTTTACGGCGTGTCTCGAAAACTCTCCCTCGGGATGCCGACCGGACAACGAAGTCCGCAATGCCTTAAATCAGTGCCATTCACACAGGTCACCGCTTATGAACAAACTGGGCATCGGTATTGTCGGCACCGGCCTGATCGCCAGTGTCATCGCCAACGCCATTCACAATTCGTCGCGGGCAACCCTGGTGGCGGTGTCCAGCCGCTCCCGCGACCATGCCGAGGCCTTCGCGGCGCGCTGGCCGGGGATTGCCCCCTTCACGGGCCTGGCTCCCCTGCTGGCCAGCGACGCAGTCCAGGCGCTCTACATCGCCACCCCCACCGCCGCCAAGGAAGCCCTCGTGGTCGAGGCCCTCGCGGCCGGCAAGCATGTGCTGGTGGACAAGCCCTTTGTCAGCGCCGATTCCGTGGCGCGCATGATCGCCGCCGCCGACGCCGCGAACCTGGCCCTGATGGACGCCTCCCACTTTGTCCACCATCCCAGGACCGCGGCCATCAAGGCGTGCATTCCCGAAAGGATAGGCGCCCACCGCTCACTGCACGCCGCCTTCCATATCTCTTTTCCAGACAGGGCCAATATACGCTATGACAGACAGCTGGAGCCCATGGGCGCCCTGGGGGATCTGGGCTGGTACGCCATGCGCGCCATTGTCGAATATCTGCGGCCAGCGGGCACACTGGCGAAGGTGGCGGCTGTCGCCGAGCGCGACCAGACCACCCAGGCCCTGTTGCGAGCCTCCGGCTTGCTGGGTTTCGATAGCGGGGAGAGCGCCACCTTCGATGTCGGCTACGCCGTCAACACCACGGTCATGGACCTGCGCCTGACCGGCGATCAGGGGGTGATCAGCCTGGATGACTTCAGTCTCGACTGGACCAACAGCATCGCCCACCACAATCCCGACATCGCCACCGGTTACCGCTATCGCAGCGGCAGGGCGACGCCGAAAACCTGGTCATTCATCGAGACGCCGTCGCCCACGCCAGCCCATGTCCTGATGATCGACAATTTCGCCAATCTGGTAGCCCGCGGGGATACGCCGCAAAGGACAGCCTGGGCCGGGGCCATCTTGCGGACCCAGGGCTATCTGGACGCCGCCTGGAACGCCCTGGCTTGAACCCGCCCGCGCGCCGGTCAACGCCGGCTGAGGCCGTCCTTGTCGTTCGCGTTGAGCACCAGCACCGGGGGTTTCGTGCCCCCCGCCGGATTGGTGGACACCTCCAGCAGGGACATGCCGGTCCTGTCCCCGAGGCGCGCCACGCCGATGGATTCCACCGCGCTGTAATTTTTCACCTGCATGAGGATGCCGTCGCTGCGCTCGTGGCGGAGTTCGCCGGATTCACCGTTCTCCAGGGTAAAGGGGCAGAACCCCGCCCGCGGCCCCAGGGCGTCGTAATCGAGGGTGACAGCGACATCGGAGGAGGCCATGGGGCTGGGCACACCGTCCCGGATGGCATAGC
>JBJHDJ010000541.1:0-1861 GCA_050486485.1 Porticoccaceae bacterium | reverse complement strand
GCCACCTACGCCGTCACCGACCAACTGGACTTCACCTTCGGCCTGCGCTACACCGAGGAGGACAAATCCATGACTCGGGTGAATACCACGGTGCTGCCCAACGGCTTTGCCATCCCGGTGGCGTTGCCCGATGCAAGCAGAAAGTTCGACAATCTGTCGGGCACCGTCGGGGTGTCCTATAGCTGGACCCCCGATGTGATGACCTACTTCAAGATCTCCCGGGGCTATGTCAGCGGCGGCTTCAACCCCCGCGCTCCCAACGATGATCCCGCTCTCTTCCTCAGGGGTTACGACGAAGAGACCATGACCAACTATGAACTGGGCTGGAAGACCACTCTCCTGGACAACCGCCTGCGCTTGAACGGCGCCATCTTCTATGTGGATTACAGTGACTTGCAGGTCAACCAGTTGACCGAGGGGGGCCAGAACAATATCGACAATGCCGGTGACGCCACCATCAAGGGTTTCGAAGTGGAAGCGGCGGCCTGGGTCACCGAGAACCTGGAACTCGGCGGCAGCTACGGCTATCTGGATCCCGAGTACAAGACCTATATCGTTCAGGGGGTCGACCTGAGCAACAACCACTGGGCCCACGCCCCCAAGCACAACGCCAGCGCCTATGCGCGCTACATTGTGCCGGACTTCCAGGGCATCGGTGACCTGACCTTCCGCCTCGACTATGTGTGGGTGGACGACCACTTCCTGCTCACCGCCAACGATCCCGGCTTGATCGACGGCAACAAGGCGCCGTCCTACGACTTCGTCAATGCCCGGGTCACCCTGGACAAGGTCGCGGGTCCGGGAAATTCGCAGTTGAGCTTCTCCCTGTGGGGCAGGAACCTGACCAACGAGCTGTGGTACACCAACGGCTTCGACCTGTCCAACAGCTTCGGCTTTGTCGGCAAGGCAACCAACCCACCGCGCACCTACGGCCTGGATGTCCGCCTGGACTTCTAAGCTCCCCGGCGTTTGTCCACGAAAACGCGCTGCTTCGGCAGCGCGTTTTCGTGTGGATGAGATCGATCGTAGGATGGGTTGAGCGCAGCGATACCCATCATCAAGTGATATCTACATCGCGCCATACAGCATGGGTATCGCCGCGCCCGACCCATCCTACAGGAAGAAGAAAAAAGGGCAGCCGAAGCTGCCCTTGGATAACGCTAGATGCGCCTTACTTGGCGGCCCTGGCCTTGCGGCGCAGTTCCTCGATGGTGCGCAGTTGCGCGGCGGCTTCCGCCAACTGGGTGGCGGCGCGGGAGTAATCGAACTCGCCGCTGAGGTTCTGGTAGGCCTGGAGGGCCTGCTTCTTGGCCTCCAGGGCCGCCGCCTCGTCGATATCCGTGGCGCGGATGGCGGTGTCCGCCAGAATGGTGGCGACATGGGGCTGTACTTCCAGATAGCCGCCGGAGAGGAAGAACACTTCCTCCTCGCCATTCTGCTTGACGATCCGCACCGGACCCGGCTCCAGATCGGTGAGCAGGGGCGCGTGGCCGAAGTTGATGCCGAGCTGGCCCTGGGAGCCGGTGGCCACCAGGATCTCGACAAGCCCTGAGAACAGGGACTCCTCGGTGCTGACGATGTTGCAGTGAAAGGTCATAGCCATGATTGTAGCCTCTTTGGGTCGGCTTTACTTGGCGGCCTTTTCAACCGCTTCATCGATGGAGCCAACCATGTAGAAGGCCTGTTCCGGCAGGTGGTCGTAGTCGCCCTTGAGAATGCCCTGGAAGCCCGCGATGGTGTCCTTGAGGGACACATATTTACCCGGGCTGCCGGTGAACACCTCGGCCACGAAGAACGGCTGGGACAGGAAGCGCTGGATTTTCCGGGCGCGGGCCACCACCAGCTTGTCTTCCTCGGACAG
>JBJHDJ010000540.1:0-1874 GCA_050486485.1 Porticoccaceae bacterium | reverse complement strand
CACCCGGGAGGGTGAGATGGGCTTCACCGACTGGCAGCTGGTGCAGCGCGGGCACTGGTCCCTGGATGTCGCCTACCATATCGCCTCGGTTCTGCCCGTGGAGGTGGCGGAGCGGGAAGAAAGGCATTTGCTGGACCACTACCTGCAGGCCGTGCAAGGCCATGGCGGGCCCGCCACCAACCGGGAGGACGCCTGGCGGGACTACCGCCGCGCCCCGGTGTACGGTTACTACCACTGGGCCATTACCCGCAGGGTCCATCCGCCCATCACCCACCAGGCCTTCGGCCGGTTGGGGGCCGCCGTCGATCGCCACGATTCCTTCGGATTGCTGGGGCTGCGCTAGCCAGGATATTGCACCAGTTGCCGGAATTTTGGGCGAGCAATGAGTGCACTGGCCGTGTTCAGGCCCGCCGGGCCTTAGTGGACCTAAGGCTCAAGGGCATGGGCGCGGCCAGTGTGCTCAGGGCCGGCCAAAACCGGCAAGCGTGTGCAGTGATCATCCGTCACCCAGCATAAACTGGCCACCAAACCACAATAGAAACCTAAATCAAGAATTTAGGAGCGGACTGGTGCTATATCCTGGCTAGCTCAGCCAACCCCCTCCACGCCCCCGTCCGATGCCAGGCGAATACCCCTGGCGGCCGGCTCCCTGGGCAGGCCCGGCATGGTGACGATATCCCCGGTGATGGCCAGCAGATAACCAGCGCCGGCACTGATGCGCAGTTCCTCCACCGGCAGCTCGAAGCCGTCGGCCAGCCCGACCCGCCTGGGATCGTCGGACAGGGACAGGTGGGTCTTGGCGATGCACACCGGTAGCCGGTCGTAACCCAGGTCGCGTATGCGGGCCAGATCCTGGCGGGCGCCGCGACTGAACGCCACGGTCGCGGCGCCGTAGATGGTCCTCGCCACCGCCGCGATCTTGTCCTCGGGTGGCTGCCCCGGATCGTACAGAAAGCGGGGCTCCGGCCGCGGTCGTCGCGACGCCTCCAGCACCTGCCGGGCCAGTGACTCGGCGCCGGCGCCCCCCTCGGCGAAACCGGTGAAACGGGCCACCGACAACCCCCTCGAGGCGCAACCGGCTTCCACCAGCGCCAGTTCGTCCTCGTGGTCGCCGGCGAAGACATTGACGGCGACCACCGGCTCGAAGCCAAAGGCGCGAACGCTGCGCACATGGTGGTCGAGATGGGCGAGGCCCGCCTTCACCGCCGCCGGCGACGGACGATCGCGATCGCCGCCTCCGTGGATGCGCAGCGCCCGGGCCGTCACCACCAGCACCACGGCGCTGGGCCACAGCCCCGAGGCGCGGCACTTGATATCGAAAAACTTCTCCGCCCCCAGGTCGAAGCCGAAACCCGCCTCGGTGACCACGATATCGGCAAGACCGGCGGCGGTACGGGTGGCCAGCACCGAGTTGCAACCGTGGGCGATGTTGCCAAAAGGGCCGCCATGCACCAGGGCCGGCACCCCCTCCGCCGATTGCACCAGATTGGGCAGAATGGCGTCGTGGAGCAGGGCCGCCATGGCCCCGGTGGCCCCCAGGGAATCGGCGGTCACCGGCCTGCCACCCCGGTCGAAACCCACCAGCAGGCGACCCAGGCGCGCCACCAAATCCTCGATGCCGTCACACAGGGAGAGCACCGCCATGACCTCGGACGCGGCGGTGATATCAAAGGCCGCCTCCCGGGGGACGCCGTGAATACGGCCCCCCAGACCGATCACCACATGGCGCAGGGCCCGGTCGTTGATATCCAGCACCCGCCGCCAGAACAACTGGCGATGCTCCAGGTCGATGCCGCTGTGATGGTGAATACTGTTGTCGACGATGGCCGCCAACAGGTTATGGGCCGCCCCCACGGCGTGGATATCACCGGTGA
>JBJHDJ010000539.1:0-1885 GCA_050486485.1 Porticoccaceae bacterium | reverse complement strand
GAAAACGCCAGTGCCGAGGCCGCGCTGAGTGGGTTCAGCCAGGTGCTCAACCGCATTGAAACGCAGACCCGCCTGTCCATGACCTACGACCAGGGGCGCGAGATGGCGTATCACCAGCGGTTGACGGAGGCGACTGGTGTGAAGGTGTACTTTGCCGATCCTCATAGCCCCTGGCAGCGTGGCATCAATGAAAACACCAACGGCTTGTTGCGGCAGTATTTGCCCAAGGGAGCGGACTTGAGCACCTTCACTCAGGAAGAGCTTGATGCCATCGCCTGGAAGCTCAACACTCGACCGCGCAAGTCCTTGGGGTTCAAATGTCCGGCACAGTTGTTTACCCCGGATGATTTCGATTTCAGGCAGCATCATGCTGCGCTTTTTGCACTTGGTCATTGAAACCGCCCCCTTTTAAATACTCGACCAATTAGCTTACCAAATCGGTGACAACCAGGCGGCGGAGCAGCTCCAGAAACTCCGCCAGAAACTCTTCAAGATCATCCATGGACAGACACTGAGAACCGGTTGACTCTACCCAGCCTCTCCAGACTCATTTAAGGATTGGAAAATCTTAATATCTTCAACCTGCTAAGTTGAGGTTAGATCTTCAGTTTCGATCGTTTCGTATTATCGACAGAACTAAAATCCACTTCGAATTTACAATAACGAAACCAGAAAACGTATGAAAGGCTGTATCTCTTGCTCAACACTGGCCGCTTCCAGTGAATTCATGTACTCCCATCGTCTTTCCACTGGAATGATGGTCCAGGGATATCCCCCGAACGCCATCATGGTGTTCATCAGAAACCGTCCCATACGCCCATTGCCGTCCATATAGGGGTGGATGTACACAAACACAAAGTGGCCGAGCACTACCCTGACCTGCGCTTCCGGCTCTGCTTCGAGCAAATCAAAAAAGGTGGGCATCAGGTCTCGCACGGCATCAGCTTTTGGTGGCACATGCTTGGAACTGCGAATATAGACTGGGGCATTGCGATAACCCGCCAGGTCGGCGGGGCTGAGAAGACCGGTGGCGATGCTGGGGGCAAAGAGTTCCCGGTACCAGGCGCCATGGTCTTGTCTGGCCACGGCACCCGCATTCTGGCCTTTGAGGACTTTTTCGATGCTCTTCTCAACCGCCTGGAAGGCTTGCCAGTAACCCCGGGCCGCGAGGGCGTTGCGGTGGGCTCGGTCGCCGTCGTCCCGGTCGGGATTCCACCGGCCGCCCTGGGCTCGCTCGATCAACTCTGGACTGACCCGATACCCCTCAATAGACAACGAGTGGTAGGCGTCAGATACATAGTTATCTGCAATGTGTTTCAGGTACACCGCACTATCCGGGGGCGGCCCAGGCGGGGGCGGGAAATCTTCCAGCACCATCTCTCGCATACTTTGCCACAGCAACTGGAGGCGACTGATGTGGGGGGATTTCTCGCGTTTGGTGAATACCAGCGGGCTGGCGAGCTCAAAGGGGTCGGTTTCGCGAATGTCGTAGCCAGCGGCTTTCATGGTCTGGATGATATCGTCGGCGACAGGGTCGCGGCCGATATTGCGCATGGCGCCCGCCAGCCTGCCCGCTATGGTGCTGTGTCCGCCTTCCAGCAATGGCGCCAGTAACTCGGAGGCGTCGGCAATGCCCGCCAGGGCCGCGCGCAGGTCTGTCGGATTCTGTCTGAAAGCGGACGGGCCGCAGGCGATCAGGGCTGAAGGAACGGAGAAAAGCCGCACGCCATCATTCACTACGGTATTGCTGTCCGCGGGAAGCTCCGCGCGAATATCCAATAGCGAGGTGTTGTGGGGTAGGGGAGTGACATTGTTGCGTGCCTTCTCCGCCCGTACCAGGAGTTGTTTGGGGACCGTCCAGTTTCCTGCGTGGATCGACAGGGAC
>JBJHDJ010000538.1:0-1889 GCA_050486485.1 Porticoccaceae bacterium | reverse complement strand
ACCTCTGCCATGCTACGACTAATACACCCTTCAAAAAGTTTGTCAATTTGAGCTGATAAGAAAAATCGTAGCCGAAATACGATAAAAAGAACTTTTTCAAAAAAACAAATCCTGCTCCTATCCTGCCGGGCGAGCAGAAGCCGGATTGCCCTGCCCACACCCCCTCCGAAATCCCCGATCCTGCACCATGAACGCCCCCAGCATGTGCGGAATCAGCGTCACAGCATCCACCGGCTCGCCGTAGGTCTGCGCGCGCAGTTCGGCGTAGCGGTCGAGGTATGCTTTCAGGTCGGCTGGGCCGACGAAGAGGCGATCCCAATGCCAGTCGACACCATCCTCCAGGCCCTTGTAGCCGGCCGTAACTTACCTCGCCCGGTACGCTCTCACTCCGGCTGAGCTAGCAACTATACCGTCAGCAACTCCACGTTGACCCGTCTGTTTACCGGGTGCCGAAGTATTTCCTTTACGATGTTCACTTCCAACGCCACTTGCGCAATTTCCAGTATGCCAGTATCAATCTGGTAGCCGCCTCTGGCCCTCAGCCAATCAAGCACCTCCACCAGATGCCAGACCGAGGCGCTGCCTTCGTGAACCGGCATGGGGAATGCCCCCCGGTGGGTCAGCATGAGTTTGCGCATTGCCTGACGGGAAACGCCCACAATATCGGCCACTTCCGTCAAACCGACAAGATCCGGGGAAGCCTCGATCAGGCGCGCAGCAGGAATTGCACTTTTGACATCGGCCAGGGCAGTGCGAACCGCTTCCTCTGCGCTGTCTGCCTCGCGGGAGAATTCCAGCGCCAGGCGACCGGGTTGCCCCACACCGACCAGGGCGTCATCACAACCAGCGGCGCCCAGTCGTTCGACGAGTGCATCCAAATCGCAGTCGTGGTCGGCTAATTGATATTTCAGGATAAATGTGAATTCCATGGGGCCATAGTGGAGCCATGCACATGGGTTGTCAACTGACAACCTACTCCCACTCAATGGTCGCCGGCGGCTTGCTGGAAATATCGTAGGTGACCCGGGATACGCCGGAAATCTCGTTGATGATGCGGTTGGAGACTTTCTCCAGCAGCTCATAGGGCAGGTGCGCCCAGCGGGCGGTCATGAAGTCGATGGTTTCCACCGCCCGCAGGGCGATGACCCATTCGTAGCGGCGGCCGTCTCCCACCACGCCGACGGATTTCACCGGCAGGAACACGGCGAAGGCCTGGCTGGTCTTGTGGTACCAGCCGGATTTGTGCAGTTCCTCGATAAAGATGGCGTCCGCCTCCCGCAGGATATCGGCGTATGCTTTTTTGACCTCGCCGAGAATACGCACCCCCAGGCCGGGCCCCGGAAAGGGGTGCCGATAAACCATGTCGTAGGGCAGGCCCAGTTCCAGGCCGATCTTGCGCACCTCGTCCTTGAATAGTTCCCGCAGGGGTTCCACCAGGGACATTTTCATGTTTTCCGGCAGGCCGCCCACATTGTGGTGGGACTTGATGACATGGGCCTTGCCGGTGCTGGACGCCGCGGACTCGATCACATCCGGATAGATGGTGCCCTGGGCCAGCCAATTGACATCCTTCAGCTTGGTCGCCTCGGCGTCGAACACCTCGATGAAGGTGTTGCCGATGACCTTGCGCTTGGCCTCCGGGTCGTCGATACCCTGGAGCTTGCCGAGAAACAGTTCCTCGGCGTCGGCGCGGATCACCTTCACACCCATGTTCTTGGCGAACATGTCCATCACCTGCTCCCCCTCCCCCTTGCGCAGCAGGCCGTTGTCGACGAACACGCAGGTGAGCTGGTCGCCGATGGCGCGGTGTAGCAGCGCCGCCACCACCGAGGAGTCGACGCCCCCGGACAGGCCCAGCAGCACCTTGTCGCTGCCCACCTGCTGCCGTA
>JBJHDJ010000537.1:0-1894 GCA_050486485.1 Porticoccaceae bacterium | reverse complement strand
CGGCAAGCATCAGGGCGAGCATCAGGGCGAGTGACTTGGCTTGTCTGGTCATGGCAAATCCCTTGGTGGTTGGTATTCGGCGTGTTGGACAGCGGCAATTCGCATAAATTCGTCCTTGACCTGGCTGCCATGGGGCCCAGGTCGGGGATTCTTCGTGGTCCTGCCGGCTCTCGATGTGAGTTTCTCAAAGTGCCGTGTGCCAGGGACGCCCTTGTTCAAGTGGTGGGTTTTTTTCTGGCCCGCGGGTGGGCGCTGTCGTAGACCTTGGCCAGGTGCTGGAAATCCAGGTGGGTGTAAACCTGGGTGGTGGACAGGTTGGCGTGTCCGAGCAGTTCCTGCACCGCCCGCAGATCGCCACTGGATTCCAGCAGATGGCTGGCGAAGGAGTGGCGCAGCATATGGGGATGTACCCGGGTATTCATGCCTTGCTGGATGCTGAGCTTGTGAAAGCGATCCTGAATGGCCCGCGCCGTCAGGCGCCCGCCGCGCTGGCTGACAAACAGCGCCGGGTCGCCGTCCTTGGCGACGCTGGCCCGTACCGGCAGCCACTGGCGCAGCGCCGCCAGGGCGTGGCTGCCCACCGGCAACTGGCGCTCCTTGCGGCCCTTGCCCAGCACCCGCACCGTGGCTTCCCCAAGGTCGAGGTGCTCGACATTCAGCCCCGCCAGCTCCGACAGTCGCAGGCCCGAGGAGTAGAACAGTTCGAGCATGGCCCTGTCACGGCATTGCAACGGTTCGTCGCCAGTGACGGCGACAAAACGGCCGGCATCATCGGCGTCGAGGGTGGCGGGGAGTTTGCGGCCGCTTTTCGGCGCCCGCAAGCCGATGGCGGGGTTGTGGCCGAGCCATTTTTCGCGGATGGCGAACTGGAAGAAGGTGCGCAGGGAGGACAACCAGCGTTGCAGGCTGCGCCCCCCCAGCCCTTGGCGGTGGAGGTGGGCGAGGGCGCCGCGCACCTGGTGGCTGTCGATGCTGGCCAGGGAGTCGATGCCCTGGTCGGCGCACCACAGGGCAAAGCGGCGGCAGTCGCGGCCGTAGTGTTCCAGGGTCTGTGGCGAGAGGTTGCGCTCCGTTGCCAGGTGGCGGAGAAAGCTGTCGATTTCCCGCTCAAAGGCCACCGCGACAGTTCCCGTCATAGCAGCCGGGGCATCACCCGGTTGAGCACATCGGCGATGTGGCCGAGAAACAGGGTGCCGCTGTCGCTCTGGTAGTGGTGGGGATCGGGATTGCCCAGGGCGAGAATGCCCAGGGGTTGCTCGCGGCCCAGGCGCACCGCCGCCACGGAGCCCACCTCGCCGGCATCGGCTCCAAACAGGAAGGCCACCTCCTCCGGGCGCAGGATGCCGCACAGCGGGCGATTGCCGTGGAACAGGGGCGCCACCCTGTCCTGGGCTTCCACCGAGGTCACCACCCTGGCGATTCCCGGCAGGGGCTCGCTGTCGGCAATATCGAAGATCAGCAGTCCGGCGGCGGGAATGCCGAAATCCTCCCGCAGGCTGGCGTCCAGGACGCTGACGAGGGTCGGCAGGGTGTCGGCGTCCACCAGGCGGAGCACCAGTTGCTTGCTCTTGTCGAAAAGGCGGTCGTTGGCCCGGGCGTTGTCGATCAGCTCGTTGAGGCGGTGGCGAAGCTCCACATTGCGCTGGCGCAGCACCGCCACCTGGCGCTCCACCAGGGAGACGGCGCGGCCACTGTCGTGGGGCAGGGCGAGCTTTTCCAGTATGTCGGGGTGGCGGGAGAAAAAGTCGGGATGGCGGGTCAGGAAATCCAGTACCAGCTGTTCCTCGTGGGTGTCTTCCGCTGTCTTGTGTCTGTCGCTCATAGTCGTCACTTAAAGGCGAATACGCCCGTGGAAAACCGTCGTTGCCGGCCCGGTCATCATCACCGGCGCGTC
>JBJHDJ010000536.1:0-1902 GCA_050486485.1 Porticoccaceae bacterium | reverse complement strand
CCTGGCCCATCGTGCAGGCGGGCGATCGCCAGGTAGGGGTCGTCGCCCTCCCGCGCATAGGCCTCGTAGCTCTGGGGCAGATAACATTCGTCCGGCACATGGTCGGGTTTTGTCTGGCTCGCGCCATGGGTGGCTGTCATGATGTCGCTCCTCGAAAAGACCCAATGTGAGTTGAATCCACGGTTATCAACAGTTCGCCATGGGTTCTGCCGGCACAATACTTTGCATAGCAAAGTTAATCAATAGACAAAGTCGTCCTATACAAAGTCATCCTGTCATAACGCCTCTCGCTCCCGTTGCAGCGGGCTGTCCATTGAACGCTGGGACAGGGACACAACGACCTTCCAGTGACTCGGCCAGTTCCTGGCGCGAATGCGCTTCCAGATTTCAGACATCCGTCAACAAAACGCGGACCATGGCCTGCAGGACTATTCGCCAGCCCTTCTTTTGTCGAGCGACAACAGGCATCATCTGATCCCTCCATGAAGTGCCGCGCAACCGTCACGCCAGCAAACCATGCACGGCAAGCGAGCTCGCAAACATTGATCCAGATGACAGAGCAAGGGAGTACAAGGCTTCGATCCAAGGACCGCAATCGCCAGAGGCGGCGACCGCGCCCCGTGATCCAGGGGCTGTTTCGCCGCCATGCGCCCGCCACGGACATACTCCCGTCACCCGGCGGGCGCACTATCCCCCACAGCCAGCAACGGAAATCCATGACATGACCGACCTGATAGAGAATCGAACCTTCGACGAAATCGCGGTGGGGGACACCGCCACGCTGGACAAGGAACTCACCTTTCGCGACATCAAGCTGTTCGCCATCATGTCCGGCGATGTCAACCCTGCCCATGTGGACGAGGAGTACGCCCGCGACAGCCGCTTCCAGGAAGTGATCGCCCACGGCATGTGGGGCGGATCGCTGATTTCAACGGTGCTGGGCACTGAACTGCCGGGGCCAGGAACCATCTATATCGGCCAATCCCTGCGGTTCCACCGCCCTATCGGCGTCGGGGATCGGGTCAGGGTGCTGGTCACGGTGCTGGAGAAACATCAACAGCAACACCGCCTGGTGCTGGACTGCAAGGTATTGAAGGATGGCGACCAAACGGCGATCAGCGGCGTGGCCGAGGTGATGGCCCCGACCCGCAAGATATCCCGGCCGCGCTGGGCCATCCCCGATATCCAGTTACGGGAGCACCCCCTTTTCGAGGCTTACACCCAGCAGGCCCGCACCCTGGCCCAAAGCCAAGGCCCGCTTCTCGCCGCCGTGGTGAACCCGCTTGACAGAATGGGGCTGGCGGCCATGGTGGAAGCCGCCCGACTGAATCTGGTGCGTCCCCTGCTGATCGGGCAAAGGGACATGATCCGCGCTGCCGCCGATGAGCACGGCGTCGATATCGACGGCTTCGAGATCGCTCCCGTGGCCCATCCCATGGCCGCCGCTAATCGTGCGGTGGATCTCGCCAGACACAACGAGGTCGATGTGATCGTGCGCGGCACCCTGTCCATCCGCGACCTGATGACGCCGGTGGTGGCCCGAGGCTCGGGGCTGCACACCGGGCGGCGCCTGTGCCATGTGTTTGTCTTCGATGTGCCCGGCCAGGATGGCCCGCTGCTGATCACCGATACCTCCGTCAACATCCGCCCTAACCTGGAGCAAAAACGGGATATCCTGCAGAACGCCATCGATTTCGCCCGGCTGCTGGGCATCGAGACCCCGAAAGTGGCCGTGCTGTCCGCCCTGGAAACCATCGCCCCCCACATTCAGTCCACCCTGGACGCCGCCGCCCTGTGCAAGATGGCCGATCGCGGCCAAATTGTCGGCGCCGAAGTGGACGGTCCCCTGACCCTCGACAATGCCATCTCCCTGGATGCCGCCATCATCAAGAACATTCAGTC
>JBJHDJ010000535.1:0-1906 GCA_050486485.1 Porticoccaceae bacterium | reverse complement strand
GTGGGTCTGACGGCCAACAGTTTCAACTCTGTCTCCCTGGACCCACCCATGGTGCTGTGGAGCCTGGCAAAGTCGGCCATGAGCATGGAGCATTTTCGCGCCGCCTCCTATTTCGCGGTGCACATACTGGCCGAGGATCAGCAGTCCCTGTCGGGAGTGTTCGCCACCCGGGGCATCGACAAGTTCCAGGGCATCGACCTTGCCAGGGGCCCCGGCGACATCCCCCTGCTGGAGCACTGTGCCGCCCGTTTTATCTGCAAGACCGCCTATCAGTATGAAGGGGGAGACCACATTATCTTTGTCGGCGAAGTGGTGGACTTCAGCAACTGGGATCGCAAACCCCTGTTGTTCCACGCCGGTCAATACGGACAACTGTTGAAAAACGCCGTCGTGGCCGCGGACGACGGCGGGGAATATGCCGAAGCCAGCCTGGGCTTTCTGTTGCGCTACTGCAGCCACCAACTGCTCGCCCCGCTGAAGCGCGAGCTGGGCAACCACCGGATCTCCATCGCCCAGTACTATTTTCTCGCCATGCTGGCGAAATACGGGCCCGACACCCTGGATGGCCTGCTGATGCGCGCCGAACAGGGTGACAACAGGCCGACGCGGGAAGAAATCGACGATCTCGTCAGCCGCGGTTACCTGCGCCACGACGGGGATCAACTCCAGCTCACCCCGACCGGAGCCCGGCTGCATATGGAGCTGGTGGCGTTTTACAAATCCTCCGAGGGCACGGCGCTCAACCAGTTGGATTACGACATGCGGCAGGCACTGCAAATCGCCCTTGCCCGGCTGGCCAGCGGCTTCTCACCACATCACCGTTAACCCGTTGGAAACAACCCAATAGCAGTAATGCCATACCGGATCGGAACCCGGATGACATGAGGAATCATGAACCGTCCGTTTCACCACCCTGTTCGCGCTGCTGCTTCTCGACCATCTCGCGGGCGTAAGCTTCCACATGATCCATCAGAAACGCCAGGGCATCGGCGGGATTGAGCTCCAGGGATTCAGTGGCCTCCTCGTAGATCAGGTGATGCCCGGCGCGGAAAAAATACACATCCCCCGCCTCGGCAACCTCGTCCGGCCAGTCGGTACCGGGGTAGACGCAGCGGATCCGACCCTTGAAGACATACCCGTAGTGAGGGCACATGCAGACTCCGCCGGGCAAAAAACTGTAGGTCGGGCCCGCGTTCATCGGACCGGCGGTGGTATAACCCACCTCCAGGTCGCCCCACTTGATGGAACGGAACCCCTTGCCACACAGGGGCCAACGACCTCCGCCACCGACGGGTAGATCTTTCAGCTTGTGGGTTGGCATAACGCGTATCTCCTGTCATTGCTTGTTATTGATAGGCCAAGGGATCAATGGCACTGAATGAAGCCACTTTACAGCAGTAGGGCGGTGTCCCGGGGGAGCGTTTTCGAGACCGTCGGCGCCAGGGATGGCGCCGTCGAGCCCCCAGGGATGGGTTTACGGCGTGTCTCGAAAACGCTTCCCCGGGATGCCGACCGGGCTACGAAGTCCGATATGCCTTAAATCAGTGCCATTTGGCTATGTGATCAGATTACAGGAGTTTCAAGCTGAGCGGGATCGCGGGCCACACTATCCGTCACCACGGATAATGCGGTGTCGCGGTGGCCACCCAGCGTCCAACCACCTAACCTTGACTGGCATGATTTCGCCCGGCAACGCGCTGGCCTGTCGGCCTGCAGCGCGACCCCTTGGCTTTACACCAATAACTAAGAGCGATTTTTCGCCACGAGGTTTTCATGGAATTGGGCTTACTCTACGAATTCGACGTGCCGCAACCCTGGGCCGGCGAGCACCCCTGGGGGCAGCGCATGGCGGAACGCACCGCATACCGCGACAACCTGGAACAGATCCTGCTGGCGGACAAGCTGG
>JBJHDJ010000534.1:0-1907 GCA_050486485.1 Porticoccaceae bacterium | reverse complement strand
ACGAGGAGGGCAAGGCCTGGGAAGTGGACCCCGAGGCGGCGAAGGCCTTCCACCTGGCGGCGCTGGCCAATGGCCTCGATCTGCGCAAGCGCCCGATATCACACTTCGACTCCGTGACGGACGCTTTCGTGGCGGTGCTCAACCTGCCCGCCGACCTGCACGCCGCCCGGGTCGATCTGCACGCCTACGTGGCCAACTGAAACCGACGGCACAGGAGGGGGATCGTGGACGAATCGTTCGATTTTGTCGCCATCGGCAGCGGCGGCGGGGCCCTGTGCGCCGCCCTGGTAATGCGCGCCGCCGGCAAGAGTGTGTTGATTCTGGAGAAAAGCGCCCTGGCCGGGGGCACCACGGCCTTTTCCGGGGGGGTCATGTGGATCCCCAACAACCGCTTCATGGCCGAGGCGGGTATCCCCGACAGCCGCGACGACGCCATCGCCTATCTGGACGCCGTGGTGGGCGACCACCCCGACATGCCCGGCGCCAGCCGCGAGCGGCGCGTCGCCTTCGTGGACCAGGCGCCGAAGATGATCGATTTCCTGGTGGACCAGGGCATCAAGTTGCGCCGCATCCCGTCCTGGCCCGACTACTACAAGGCTCCGGGGGAATCGGTACCCGGCCGCACCGTGGTCTCCCAACTGTTCGACATCAACCAACTCGGCGAATGGAAGGACAAGGTGCGCCCCGGCTTCCTGCCCCTGCCCGCCAACCTCGACGAAGCCATGCAACTGCCGCTGATGAAACGCAGTTGGAGCGCCAAGGGCACCCTCGCCCGGGTCATTGGCAGGGTCATCGCCGACAAGTTTCGCGGTCGTCAGCGGGTCACCGCCGGCCGCGCCCTGCAAGCCCAGGTGCTGGGGGCCGCCCTCAAGGCCGGGGCGCAGGTGCGACTCGAATGCCCGGTGCGCGAACTGGTGGTGGACAATGGCCGCGTCACGGGCGTTGTCGTGCAGGGCGCGGACGGGCCAAGGCGCATCGGCGCCACCCTCGGCGTGCTGATCAACGCCGGCGGTTTCGCCCGCAACCAGGACATGCTGGACCGGTATATTCCCGGCACCCGCGCCGAGTGGAGCAATGTCATCGCCGAGGACACCGGCGACCTGATCCAGGAAGGGCAGCGTATCGGCGCCGCGGTGGCCCAGATGGGGGAGCGCATCGGCACCCAGATCACCCTGCCCCCCGGCGACCCGCCCTTCAAGCCCACCCTGCAAAACGAAACCTCCAAGCCCCACTGCATCGTGGTGGACCAGCAGGGCAACCGCTACATGAACGAGGCCGGCTCCTCCATCGAATTCTGCCGGCGCATGCGCGAACGGGAGGCCCAACAGGGTGGCGCCGTGCCGAGCTGGATGGTGTTCGACAGCCAGTTCATGGAGAAATACATGCTGGCGGGCGCCATGCCCGGGCTCAAGAAAAAGCCCAAGGCCTGGTTCGAGGAAAACTTCCTGCGCCAGGGCGGCACCCTGGAGGAGTTGGCCAGCCGCTGCGACATGGATGCCGCCACCCTGAGAGCCACGGTGGAGCGCTTCAACAGCTTTGTGCGCAGTGGCCGCGACGAGGACTTTCAACGGGGCGGACACGCCTACGAGGAGTGGCTGGGGGACCCCCTGCACAGCCCGTCGAAAACCCTCGGCGCCGTGGCCCAGGGGCCCTTCTTCGCCTTGCCCGTTTACCCGGGGGATGTCAGCACCTGGGGCGGACTGGTCACCGATGTCCACGGCCGCGTGCTGCGGGAAGACGGCTCGGTGATCGAGGGCCTGTACGCCGCGGGCACCTCCACCGCCTCGGTGATGGGTCCAGTGGAGCCCGGCGCCGGCGGCAGTATCGGCCCGGCCTACACCTGGGGCTATATCGCCGCCCGCCACGCCAGCGGCCAGCACACCTGATCGACACACCAACCAGACCGG
>JBJHDJ010000533.1:0-1909 GCA_050486485.1 Porticoccaceae bacterium | reverse complement strand
GGGTGCGGATCTGTACCTCGATGGGCACCCCGTGCATGCCCACCAGCACCGTGTGCAGGGACTGGTAGCCGTTGGCCTTGGGGATGGCGATATAGTCCTTGAATTCGCCGGGCACCGGTTTGTAGAGGTTGTGGATTACCCCCAGCACCCGATAACACTCGTCCACGGTGTGTACCACGATGCGGAAGGCGTAGACATCCATGATGTCCTTGAAGGATTTCTTCTTGTTCTTCATCTTCTGGTAGATGCTCCACAGGTGCTTCTCGCGCCCGTTCACCGTCGCCTCGATTCCCTCGTCCCCCAGGCGCTTTTCCAGGGTGGCCTGGATTTCCGCGACGATCTCCTTGCGGTTGCCGCGGGTGGCGCGGATTGCTTCCCGCAGGCGGCGATGGCGCAGCGGGTGCAGGGCGGCGAAGCCCAGGTCCTCGAATTCCACCCGCATGTCGTTGAGCCCCAGGCGCTGGGCCAGGGGGGCGTAGATATCGAGGGTTTCCCGGGCGATGCGTCGGCGCTTTTCCGGGGCCAGAACCCCCAGGGTGCGCATGTTGTGGAGACGGTCGGCGAGCTTCACCAGCACGATGCGGATGTCCTTGGCCATGGCCAGGGTCATCTTCTGGAAGCTTTCCGCCTGTTGCTCGGCCTTGGAGGAGAATTCGATTTCGGTGAGCTTGCTCACCGCGTCCACCATGGTGGACACGGTGCGGCCGAAGCGCCAGGTCAGTTGTGTCTTGGTGGCCGGGGTGTCCTCGATGACATCGTGCAGCAGGGCGGCCATGAGCGTCTCATGGTCCATGTGCATGTCGGCGAGGATATGGGCCACGGCAATAGGGTGGACGATGTAGGGGTCGCCACTCTGCCGCTCCTGTCCCTTGTGGTATTTCTCCGCGAACTGGTAGGCGCGGATGACTTTTTTGACCTGCGAGGGTTCAAGGTAGGAGGAAAGCTTGTGCTCAAGTGATTCAAGGGCTTGCAAGTTTCCTCCCCGGCGATCAGGACTCGTCGGCAGGGAGTGATTCCCCGGGCAGGTCGACTTCGGGCGCGTGCAGCAGGCTGAGGTCGAGGAATTCGTCGACCTCTTCCTTCTCGTCGAGAATGGCGGCGGTCACCAGGCCTTCCTCGATTTCCCGCAGCGCCACCACCGTGGGCTTGTCGTTTTCCCAGGCCACCAGGGGCTCCTTGCCGCCGGTGGCCAGCTGGCGGGCGCGCTTGGAACTGACCATCACCAGCTCAAAACGGTTTTCCACATGATCGAGGCAATCTTCTACGGTGATGCGAGCCATGTTGTGCTACCTGTGTTGCAATAGTAAGAGTGTCGCGGAGTTTGTGCCGAGAAAAGGGAACAAAAATAGTGCCGCCGCGATGCGCCGGACTGGTCAGTGTACAGAAAAACGCCGGGTCAGGACAAGAGATCCTTGAGCAGGGCGCGGTGGCGGACCTGCTGCTTGGCGAGGGTCAGGCGGCGGCTGACGACAATGGCGCGCATGTCGGCGAGGGCGGTGTTGAAGTCGTCGTTGATCACCAGGTAGTCCGCTTCCCGGTAGTGGGACATCTCCAGGGTGGCCTCGGCAAGGCGCCGCTCGATGACGGCGGGTTCATCCTGGCCGCGACCGTTGAGGCGTTCCACCAGGGTTTGGCGGGAGGGGGGCAGAATGAAGATGCCCACGGTGTCCGGCAGCAGCCGTCGCACCTGGGAGGCGCCCTGCCAGTCGATCTCCAGGATCACATCGATGCCCCGCGCCAGGGTGTCCTCGACCCAGGCCCGGGAAGTGCCGTAGAAGTTGTCGAATACCCGGGCGTGCTCGAGAAAGGCGTTGTCCGCCAGCATGGCCTCGAAGCGGGCCACATCCACGAAATGATAGTTGACGCCATCCACCTCCCCGGGGCGGCGGGCGCGGGTGGTGTGGGACAC
>JBJHDJ010000532.1:0-1911 GCA_050486485.1 Porticoccaceae bacterium | reverse complement strand
AGGTAGCCGAAGATCAGCCCGGTGGCCAGGGCGCAGCCGAAGGCCAGAATGGAGGGCGCCGGGGTGAACACCGCGGCCTGCCCGAAATAGCCAAGCCCCTTGGCAATGGCCACGCCGAAGGCAATGCCCAGCAAGCCGCCGATGCAGCAGACCACCACCGCCTCGATATTGAACTGCAACAAGATATCCCGTCCGCGGGCGCCGGTTGCCATGCGGGTGCCGATTTCCCGGGTGCGCTCGGTGACGCTCACCAGCATGATGTTCATCACCCCGATGCCCCCCACCAGCAGGGAGATGGCCGCCACCGACCCCAACAGCAGGGCCATGGTGTTCTGGGTGGCTGACACCATCTCCAGCATGGAGGCGGTGTTGCGCACCTGGAAATCCTCTTCTCCGTGACGGGCAATCAACAGCTCGCGAACCGCCGCCTCGGTGGCCTCGACATTCTCGCTGCGATCCACCTTCACCGTGATGCTGCTCAGGTGATCACCACCGTACAGTCGCAGGGCGCCGGTGGTGACCGGCACCAGGGCGACATCGTCCATGTCGTTGCCCCAGGCGCCAGCGCCCTTGGGGGCCAGCACGCCGATCACCTGGAAGATGGCGTTCTGGGCCAGCACGAAGCTGCCCACGGGGTTTGTCCCCGGCGGGAACAGGTTGTTCACCACCGTTTGCCCCAGCACCATCACCGAGGCGTAGCGCTCCACGTCGTCCTCGCTGAAAAACACCCCGGAGGCCATGGCCCAATCCCGGGCCTGGGCAAAACCGGCGTCGACGCCGGTGATCTCGCTGCGGTAATCCATGTTGCCGAAACGCAGGTTGCCACTGCTGCGCCGCTCCGAGACCACCACGTCGGCATGGGGCAGGTCCTTCAGGGCCAGGGCGTCGGAACGCACCAGGGTGACGATTTCCCCACCGCCACGCATGCCGCCGCCGCGCCCGGGGCGCACCACCAGCAGGTTGGTGCCCTGGGCCTCCATGGTGCTCAGCACCTGGCGCTTGCTGCCCTCCCCCAGGGCCATCAGGGCCACCACGGCGGCGACGCCGATCACCACCCCCAGCAAGGTGAGGACGCTGCGGAACAGATTGGCCCGCAGGGAGCGCAGCGCCATGTGCACCGCCTCTTCCACCGCGCCCGCCAGGCGCAGATGCCCTTCGCCGTTGCTCCGCCCGGACAGGGTCGGACCGGTCTCCGGCGCGGTGGAGCCGCTGTCGCTGATGATGCGACCATCGCTGATCTGGATGACCCGCCGCGCCCGCCCCGCCACCTGGGCATCATGGGTGATGAGGATGACGGTGACTCCCTGGCGATGGAGATCCTCCAGAAGTTCCAGCACTTCCTCGCCGCTCTTGCTGTCCAGGGCGCCGGTTGGTTCGTCCGCCAGGATCACCGGGGCTTCGTTCATCAGGGCGCGGGCAATGGACACCCGCTGCTGCTGGCCGCCGGACAACTGCGAAGGCCTGTGGTCCAACCGGTCCCCCAGGCCCAGTCGCGCCAACAGCGCGGCGGCGCGCCGCGCCCGCTCAGCGCGGGGCGTACCGGCGTAGATGGCGGGAATTTCCACATTCTCCAGGGCGCTGCCGGTGCCCAACAGGTTGTAGCGCTGAAAAACGAAGCCGAAGGAATTGCGCCGCACCTGGGCGAGGCGATCGGCATCGAAGGCCGACACATCCTCGCCGGCGACCCGGTATTCCCCATCGGTGGGCGTATCGAGGCAGCCGATGATCTGCATCAGGGTGGACTTGCCGGAGCCGGACTGGCCCATGATGGCGACAAATTCTCCCTGCTGGATGGTGAGGTCGATGCCATCCAGGGCGCGAATGGTTTCCGCGCCGCTCTGGTAGTACTTGCGCAGGCCGCGCATCTCGATCAGCGGCACGCCCTGAATAGGCATTTCGCTGGCCGGAACA
>JBJHDJ010000531.1:0-1925 GCA_050486485.1 Porticoccaceae bacterium | reverse complement strand
GCCTGGACATGTATGCCGCCGCCTACGGTACCGACCTCACGGCCCTGCTGCTGTTCTGCGCCATTTTCGGCTTTGCCGGCTCGTTCATCTCCCTACTGCTGTCGAAGACCATCGCCAAGATGGGCACCGGCACCCGCATCATCACCCAGCCCGCCAACGCCGAGGAGCGCTGGCTGATGGATACGGTGGCGGAACTGGCCCGCAAGGCCAACATCGGCATGCCCGAGGTGGGCATCTTCCCCGCCCAGCAATCCAATGCCTTCGCCACCGGCTGGAACCGCAACAATGCCCTGGTGGCGGTCAGCCAGGGCCTGATGCACAGGTTCAACAAGGACGAAATCCGCGCCGTGCTGGCCCACGAAGTGGGCCATGTGGCCAATAGCGACATGGTGACCCTGACCCTGATTCAGGGGGTGCTCAACACCTTCGTGATGTTCTTCGCCCGCATCCTCGGCAACATCATCGACAAGGCGGTGTTCAAGAGCGACCGGCCGGGTATCGGTTACTTCGTCATCGTCATGGTGCTGCAAGTGGTGCTGGGCATCCTCGCCTCCATCATTGTCATGTGGTTCTCCCGCTGGCGGGAGTTCCGCGCCGACGCCGCCGGCGCCCAGCTTGCCGGTCGCGCCTCGATGATCAGCGCCCTGCAGAAGCTCAAGGCGGAGACCGAGGCACATATTCCCAACCAGATGCCCGACACCCTCACCGCCTTCGGCATTTCCGGTGGTTGGAAGGAAAAGGCCTCCAAGCTTTTCATGACCCATCCGCCCCTGGATGTCCGCATCGAAGCCCTGCGCCGGGGTCTGTAGTCGTGGCCGGGCGCCTCTGTGCCCTGGCGGATATTCCCGACAATGGCAGCCTGGGGTTTGGTGACGGTACGACGGATTCGCTGTTCGCGGTGCGCAAGGGGGGAGTGGTGTGGGTGTACCGCAACCGCTGCCCCCACGCCGGGGCGCCCCTCAACTGGATGCCTCACCGCTTTCTGAATAGTACTCGCGACCGTATTATCTGCAGCGCCCACGGCGCCTTGTTCGATATTGCCTCCGGCGTCTGTGTCGCCGGCCCCTGCCCGGGGCGGAGCCTGCAAGCGATCCCCTTCGAGCTCCGCGACGGCGAGATCTGGCTGGCACCCACACCCAACATTGACGGGTAGGATGGGTTGAGCGCAGCGATACCCATCGTCCCCCGGCCTGAGGTGTTGGGATGGTGGGTCACGCCCGCGGCCAGCCCACCCTACGGCTCCCCGCCGCATCGCACAGGGTGCCTCGGTAGAGAGATCCCCATCATCAAATGATCCCCCGATTGCGCCATGCGGCAGGGCTATGGCACGGCGCACAACCCATCCCACAGGTCTGGCTGCCCACTAAGCCTCCCTGTGCTACTCCAGCTTGACGGCGAAGGCCTCCGCCAGGGTCGTGTCGCCGCTTTCCACCAGCATCAGGGCGTTGCGCGCCAGGGGGGACATGCCGTCGGCCATGGCCTGATCCCGCAGTACATCGGCATTGGCCCGCTGGTTGATCAGGGTGCGCAGGCCGCTGGTCATTTCCAACAGTTCCCCCACCATCATGCGCCCCCGGTAGCCGGTCTGGTGGCACTCGAAGCAACCCCGGCCCCTCAGGGCGACAAAGTCCTGGGGCAAATTGAAATAGCCCCTGAGATTCCCTTCGTCGGGATCCTCCTCCTTGCAGTGCCGACAGATGCGCCGCACCAGGCGCTGCGCCAGCACCCCCACCAGGGTGGAATTGATCAGGTAGGGTTCAATGCCCATGTCCACCAGGCGAGTCACCGAACTGGGAGCGTCATTGGTGTGCAGGGTGCTCATCACGAAGTGGCCGGTGAGGGAGGCCTTGATGGCGATTTCGGCGGTTTCCAGGTCGCGCATCTCGCCGATGAGGATTTCGTCCGGGTCATGGCGCAGGATATGG
>JBJHDJ010000530.1:0-1926 GCA_050486485.1 Porticoccaceae bacterium | reverse complement strand
GTAGAGCCATGTGCTCCAAGGTTGGCAGCCGGTTGCGTGGTTATAAGGCCCGTTTGCCTGCTTTTATGGTGGCGCCTGTACCCTTCGCCTTGCGCCTGGGTTCCAGGTGGGCGATGGCGCGATCCAGGTCGCCGATGTCGAGCACCGGCGAGGCGTCGATCTGCTCCGCGTCCATCATGTTGGCCAGCCGTTGCAGCCCGTAGGGTGGGTTAGCCGAAGGCGTAACCCACCATCCACACCATCCACACCATCAGGCGGCACGAACGATGGGTATCGCCGCGCCCTACCCATCCTGCCCGCCTACCGGTAGAGCCATGTGCTCCAAGGTTGGCAGCCGGTTGCGTGGTTATAAGGCCCGTTTGCCTGCTTTTATGGTGGCGCTTGTACCCTTCGCCTTGCGCCTGGGTTCCAGGTGGGCGATGGCGCGATCCAGGTCGCCGATGTCGAGCACCGGCGAGGCGTCGATCTGCTCCGCGTCCATCATGTTGGCCAGCCGTTGCAGGGAGGCGAGAATCATCGACTGTTCCCAGCTTTCCAGGCTGCGGAACTTCTCGATCAATTGCGTGTGGAGAGCCGTGGGCGCGTCGGCGAGCACCCTGACGCCTTCCGCCGTGAGGCTGACATAGACCCGGCGCTTGTCGCTGGTGGATTTCTGTCGGACGAGCAGGGCTCGGGCCTCCAGTCGGTCTACGATGGTGGTCACCGTGGCCTGGCTGAGGGACATGTTCCTGGCGATATCGCCGATGGTGATGTCGCCATGGCGATTCACCGTTTGCAGCAGCAACAACTGGGGCGCGGTGAGGCCCACCGTCTTGCTCAGTTGTTTCGATCTCAAATCCGTGGCCCGTATCAGCCGCCGCAGGGCCACTAGCACTTCTTCAATAATATCCATCGTCTCGTCCGCAATAGGGTTGCCAGCCCATCCCCGGCGCTGGCTGTCAATTACAACACAAAGTATTTTTTCCCTTAAGCGCGTTGTGGCTGGCCCTTGACATCTCTTGTTCAGGCATATCTCCCGGGGTAATCCCAACTTGAGCAAAAAAACTATTTAGAGTACAATACGCTTCTATGAATTGGCGTAACCGGCTTGTGATATTTCTGCCGATTAACAGCGCCCAGGATGCCAAAAACTATTTAGGGATCTATGAATTATGAACACAGAAAGTGAAACCGCCGAAGACTCAAGTACCAGGGTGAAGCCGCGCTTTGCCAGGCCCGTCAGCACCGACGGCGCGCGACTTCACCGGCTGGTGGCCAACTGTCCGCCACTGGACCCCAACTCCCTCTACTGCAACCTGCTGCAATGCAGTCATTTCGCCGGCACCTCCATCAAGGTGGAGTCGGAGGATGACGGCGAGCTGGTGGGCTTCGTGTCGGGTTACATCCCCCCTGGACAGGACAATGTGCTGTTTGTCTGGCAGGTGGCGGTCTCCGAGCGTGCGCGGGGCATGAATCTCGGCGTGCGCATGATTCGCGGCATTCTTCAGCGACCGGAGTGCGCCGCCGTGGATACCGTGCATACCACCATCACGCCGGACAATGCCGCTTCCTGGGGGTTGTTCAAAAAACTCGCCAGGGAACTGGAATGTGGCTATCGAAACGAGGTGCTGTTTTCCCGGGACGACCACTTCGGTGGCAGCCACGATGACGAAGTCCTGATGGTCATCGGACCCTTTGCCAGTCAGGGGCGCCAGGCCGCGGCCTGATTCCACTCATTGTCCCTCATCACTTCCAGTAACCTGTTTCTTACTCACAGGATCTCAGTCATAGGAGAGAATTGCCATCATGAAGATCTTTGAAGAAATCGAATCCGAAGTACAAAGTTATGCCCGCTCCTTCCCCCGGGTATTCGACCGCGCCGAAGGCGAGCACATGTATGATCGCGAAGGCGCGCAATATCTGGATTTCCTCGCCGGCGCGGGAACC
>JBJHDJ010000529.1:0-1942 GCA_050486485.1 Porticoccaceae bacterium | reverse complement strand
ATGCGCCTATTTCTGCTCACCGTTGCTGCCCGAAAAGACATGATGGATATTGGCCGCTTTACCGCTGAAAAATGGGGGAAGCGGCAACGCGATAAATATCTCAAGCAGCTTGAGGAGGCCTTCAAGATACTTGCTCGCCAACCTGAAATTGGCCGCGATGGGGATGACATAAAGCCTGGATACAAAAAGTTCAGCCAGGGCAGCCATATCATATTCTACCGAGCTGGCACGGAATCCAAGATCGTTGTGATTCGAATCCTCCACAACAGTATGGATGTGGATCAGCACTTCTAAACCCGTAACAGTGTGACTATGGGGTGTCTACTCTTTCGGGGGCAATCCACAGCACCTACGTGAAATGTGTTATGTGAAACTAAAAAACTTCACTCCGGCACCGCGCCACTCTACACTCCCCTCCCGCACTGGAGCGAGACAATGCCCTACACCCGAGTCAAGATCTGTGGCATTACCCGTATCGAGGATGCCCGCGCCGCCGCCGAGGCCGGCGCCGATGCCATTGGCCTGAATTTTTACCGCGAAAGTTCGCGTCATGTCGGCGTGGATCAGGCCGTGGACCTGGCCGCGGTGGTGGGGCCGCTGGTCACCACCGTGGCCCTGTTCGTCAATCCCGAGCGGGCACTGGTCGAGGAGGTGGCGCGGCGGGTGCGCCCCGGCCTGCTGCAATTTCACGGCGACGAGGAGGCGGACTTTTGCGCCAGCTTTGGCCGTCCCTGGATCAAGGCCATCCGCATGAGGCCGGGCGGCGATCCGCTGGCTGAAAAATCCAGATATCCCGGCGCCAGCGGCATTCTCTTCGATGCCTGGAGCGAGGAGGCTTACGGTGGAACGGGTCTGACGTTCGACTGGCGGCAAGTGGCGGGCATGGATGGCTTTGCGATGATTCTCGCCGGCGGCCTGACGCCGGACAATGTCACCGCCGCGGTGCGCCTGCTGCGTCCCTACGCCGTGGATGTCAGTGGTGGCGTCGAGTCGGCGCCCGGTATCAAGGATGCGGCCCTGATGGCGCGCTTCGTGCGGGCTGCCCGCGCGGCCGATAGCCTGTAGGGAGCGGGCAGGTTGCCGGCCAGCCTTGGCGCGTCGTGGACATTGCATCAACGCGTCTCTGATGCCTAAAAAAATAATGCTAAACTCACTGGCAAGTTTTCCCCGGAATTCCCCATGAGCTGGCTAGAGCGCATCAGGAAAGGCCCCAGTACCCTCAAGAAAGACCGCACCACCACCGTTCCCGAAGGGTTGTGGCGCAAATGTCCCCGCTGCAACTCACCCCTCTACCGGCCCGAGCTGGAAAAGAACGCCGATGTGTGCCCCAAGTGCGATCACCATATCCGCATTGGCGCGCGGCGCCGGCTCGACCTGTTCCTCGACCCCCAGGGGCGACAGGAGATTGCCGCCGAGGTGATGCCGGTGGACCGGCTGAAGTTCAAGGACACCAAGAAATACAAGGATCGCCTCTCCGCCGCCCAGAAGGAGACCGGCGAAAAGGATGCCCTGGTGGCCATGCGCGGCACCCTCAAGGGCATGCCCCTGGTGGTGTCGGCTTTCGAGTTTGCCTTTCACGGCGGATCCATGGGCTATGCGGTGGGGGAGCGCTTCACCCGCGCCGCCAGGGTCGCCCTCGATGAGGGCATTCCCTATGTGTGCTTTTCCGCCACAGGCGGAGCGCGCATGCAGGAGGCGCTGATCTCCCTGATGCAGATGGCCAAGACCAGCGCCATCATCGAGCGTCTGCGGCAGGCGGGCATACCCTATATTTCAGTGATGACGGATCCGGTCTATGGTGGCGTATCCGCCAGCCTGGCCCTGCTGGGTGACATCAATATCGCCGAACCCAATGCCCGGGCAGGATTTGCCGGGCCCAATATCATCGAACAGACCATCCGCCAGAAGCTGCCCCCGGGTTTTCAGCGCAGCGAGTTCCTGC
>JBJHDJ010000528.1:0-1946 GCA_050486485.1 Porticoccaceae bacterium | reverse complement strand
CGGGCGCCGGCGCTGCCAGCCGTTGGGGGGGATACCCGCAGCCGTCACCCGCCCCGAGCCCCGAGCCCCGAGCCCCGAGCCCCGAGCCCCGAGCCCCGAGCCCCGAGCCCCGAGCCCCGAGCCCCGAGCCCCGAGGGGCATGGTTGCGCCCTGGGTCAGAAGGCCATTTCCAAAACCTTGCCGCCGGACTTGCTGTCCTCGAAGAAACCCAGCCCGTAATCGCCCTTGATGGTGGTGCGCTGCATGCGCCGACCGTATTTCGGGTCGTGACCGCTGACGCCGTGCAGCACCCGCCAGTTGTCCCAGATCAGCATGTCGGTGGGCTTCCAGTGGTGGTAGTAGCAGCGCTGCTTGGCCAGGGCGAAGATCTCCCGGCACACGGCATCCAGCAGGGCGTCTCCCTCGGGGGTTTCGTCACCCTCGATACCCTCCGCCATCCAGGGCGAGACATGCAACACCTTCTCCCCGGAAGCGCGGGTCCACACGGCGGGATGCAGGGCGCGCGGTTCGTTCTTGGCCGCCTCCATCACCGCCAGGGCGGCGCCCCGCTCGGACAGCACCTGGTAGCGCTCCGGGCGGCCAAAGCGGAAGTTGTCCATCACCACATTCATGCGGTAGATGATGTTCCTGTCCTCGATGGCGGCGCGCAGCTCCGGGGAGATGGACCTGTACAGATCGATGCCGTCGACGAACCCGGTGAGGCCGCCCTCGGGGGGAATGTCGATGGCGCGCAACACACCGGCGCGGTTCAACTCGTTGTTGTAGCAATGGTCGAAGTGCCAGGGCAGCCAGGAGCCCAGGGGCTGACCGTCCACCACCACCACCCCCTCATCCCCTGGCGGGCACTGCATGTCGATCACCCCAGGCATGGTGTCCTGGTCGACCCGCGGCACGGCGGCGTTGGGATGGTCCTTGAGGGGGCCGAAGACATTGCTGAGGGCGACATGCATCTCGCCACTGGGCTCCATCTCCTCGAAGACGATGAGCCCTTCACGCTCGAACAGGTCGTTGAGCTGCTGGTGAATGGCGGGGGTTTCCACATTCGCGCGGGTGACGCCCCGCACCCTGACGCCGAAGGCGAGGCCCTCGGCGAGGGGTTTGATATCGAGCTCAGTCATCTGAACCTCCTGTGTGACTGCAATTGGTCATTGATTGATAGTTATGGGATACAACACCGACCGCACTTCAGTGTGGCATATCCGCAAGCACAAGCCGGAGGGGTGGCGCGTGGCGATGCCCATCGCCCACAGCGTACCTGCCGTCTTCCCGTTGGTGAAGTATCGTCGCGGTTCCGCCCTCCTGCCCACCCTCATGCCGATTAATCGCCGGCTTGGGCATGGGTCAGAATCACAGTGGCACGGCACCAGTCTTGCGCTCCCTGTCGTGAAAGTTGGACGGTGGGCCATGGTCCAGGTTCCCGAACTCCCGGTCTCCGGCGCTCGCGTCCCACGGGGCATCAGGACTCAGCCGGCAGCACAGGGTAGCTGTGGCGGGCCAGTACGGCGAGCTTGCGGTGGGTAAACTTCCAACCCTCCGCGGTTCTCGCCAGGCGGTCCGTATAGATGCCGTGGATCTCGAAGACCTCGTCCCGGTCCATGTGCCGACCGCATTCGCGCATCAGGGCACGGGCCGTGGCGGTGTCGCCATCCACCTGGATCAGGGCGGGGGCGTTGACCTGGACGATGTACTGGGTGGTGGAGGTCAGGGCAATGAAACCCTCGCGGATGGCCTGGTGCCCGTGGAATTTCGCGCCCAGGCTGGGAACCTCCCAGACGGCGTCCGGGGTGAATACGGTCAGAATCAGATCCCAGTCCCGGGAACTGGCCGCCAGGCAGTAGGTGCTGAGTGTCTGCTGGATGGAAAATTCGTCGCTCATGGCAACTCCTGTACATTGATCATTCGGTGAAGCTGCCGCCGGGCGCGGCGGCCTGCTGTTGCCGCCACGC
>JBJHDJ010000527.1:0-1949 GCA_050486485.1 Porticoccaceae bacterium | reverse complement strand
GGTCAAGTCTGAATGGCACTGATTTTAGGCATTTCGGACTTCGTAGCCCGGTCGGCACCCCGGGGGGATTTTTTCGAGACACGCCGTAAACCCATCCCTGGGGGCTCGACGGCGCCATCCCTGGCGCCGACGGTCTCGAAAAAATCCCCCCCGGGATGCCGCCCTACTACCGAAAAGGGGCTTAACTCAGTGCCATTCTGTCCTGACCCCGATTTTCCCGGGGCGAGAATCCCAAATCGTGGGTATTGGCGCGGGATTACAACATAATCTGGCCGCCATCGGCATTGAGGGTCTGTCCTGTCAGATAGCGACTGTCCTCGCTTGCCAGGAACACGGCTATCGGCGCAATATCCTCGTCCGGCTCCCCGAAGCGACCGAGTGAGATGGCGTCGTAGTACTGCTGTGCCCTGATGGGATTGGCGTCCAGAAATGCCCTGGCGGCGGGGCTTGCAGCCGCGGGATTGATCACATTGACGCGGATGCCAAACTGTCCCCATTCCCGCGCCGCCGAGCGGGACAGGGCACGGATGGCTTCCTTTCCAGCGCCATAGATGCCGTCTCCCGGCTCACCGTAAATCCCCTGGCGAGTGCCGAAATTAATCACGGACCCTCCCCGTTCACGGAGGTACGGAAATGCGGCTTGCATATGATAGAGCGTGCCCAGAAGGCCTGAGCCGAGGGTGAGATCAATCGCTTCGTCGGTGATGTCCTCGACATTCGCCTGCAGGGTGGCCTGGGCGTTGTTGACGAGAATATCCAAGCGTCCGAATTCATCGGCTGCCGCGGCAATGGTCCGTTTGGCGTCTTCACGCCGGGCAACATCGGCTTGAACACCGATGGCCTTCGCGCCACCTTGCTGAAGTTGCCTGGCAACCTCCTCGATGACATCCCCCCGCCGGGCGGAAACGACCACCGCGGCCCCTTCGCGGGCAAACGCCTGCGCTATTGCCAGGCCGATCCCCTGGCTGGCGCCGGTCACTACTGCCACCTTTCCTTCCAATCGGTTCATTAGATGTGCTCCTTAGAGGTATTTGGAAAATTAGAGGTATTTGGAAAACTTTGAAAAATGTCGCGAGCGGCCCGAGGCGCCCCGAGCCGCGCAGCGAATCCCCGGGACCTATCAGACAGATAGGCGAAGGACGGGTGAGCACGCGAGGGTGCTGATAGAGCCGCGCGGTGTTTTTTTCAGAGGCTGCTTTACTGCAATGTCGAATAACACCGGGCCGAGTCTGAAATCACTACCCGGCGAAAAAGTTGCCCGCCCGGAACGGGTACCCGCATCACCGCGGGCGTTGATCATAGACATGCAGGGCGGTGATCCTACCCTCCTCGTCGAACTGATAGACCGCGATAGAGGCGAGTGTACTGTAATCACCATCTTCCGTGACCGGTTGTTCCCGGTTGGAGCGTTCCTCCGACTCGAGGTAGACGAGTCCGGGCTCGTCCTGGGTCGCCGGCACTTCACGAAGCCGGTGGATGTAGCCCTTCCACCAGCTTAAATTGGCCCATTGCACCAGCAGGTGCACATACTCATCCCAATTCACATGTTCGCCAAAGTTGCCGACCCGATGAAATGTGTCGCGGTCCACCAGTTCTCCCAACGGCGCCCAATCTTCCGCGGTAATGGCCGGCTCCTTGTCCCTATTGACAACGGAATCCATGACGGTGAGGAATTCCAATACCCGCTGGGATAGCGGCCCATGATCCTCCTCCTTCACCTCTGCAAGGCTTCGCAGGGTTTCGGCGCTCATGATTTTACCGGCGACGGCACCGTCCCTGTCTCCCGAGGTGTGAGGTGTGTCCGCAGCCGCGGTTGCTGTAACTCCGGCAACCAGCAGTAGTGTTGCAATCACTCGGTTTATAATTGGCATGGTCGACATGATGGATTCCTGCAGCTTGGGATTGTGAGTCTCTGCTCAACTATCAACCAGGCATGCAAATAGGTACCC
>JBJHDJ010000526.1:0-1961 GCA_050486485.1 Porticoccaceae bacterium | reverse complement strand
TGGAGTGGACCGATGCCCGCCTGCGACACGCCCTGAACATCGCCAATCCCAGGGTGCGCGACCTGTTGACGGCGCTGGGGGACGAAATCCGCGCCCCCGGCTTTGCCAGCGAGGCCATGGCGGAACTGCTTGCTGCCCAGGCGGTGATCGAGGTGTCCCGCCATCTGCTCGGCGTGCGCGAGGAGCAGGCCGATGGCGGCCTGGCGGCCTGGCGGTTGCGGATCATCGATGAGCGCCTCGAGGACCTGGCCAGCGCGCCAACCCTGGCGGAACTCGCCGGCCTCTGCCAGCTCTCGGTACGGCATCTGGCCCGGGCTTTCCGTGTCAGCCGCGGCTGCTCCCTGGGACGCTATATCGCCGACCATCGCCTGCGCCAAGCCAGGCGCCTGCTGGCCAGCGGAACCAGTATCAAGGTGGTGGCCTACAGCACCGGTTTTTCATCGCCATCGAATTTCACCGCCGCGTTCCGGCGCGCCACCGGGGAAACCCCCCGCTCCTATCGTCAGCGAGCGGCCAGGACGGCCTCTGGCAAGACCTCCCTTCACTGACCAGAGGACATGGCCATGGATATTGATCTCACTGGCGGACTGGGGGCGGACAGGGAGTTCGTGCTGCCCAGCCGACCACAAACCCCGGGACTGCGCGACGCCGTCAATATCTGGCTCGCCAGCGACCACTGCCGCTACGGCATGCGGGTCGGGGTCGAGGCCCTGACGGAGGAGTGGGATGCCCACCAGCTATGGCTCGACTTCGCCTTTGCCGATGGGCGGGTACTGAGCCTGCGTGACAGTGGCGCCGTTCACGATCCCCGCGACGACAGTGGGCGGCCCGCCATCCGTGGCGCCGGTCCGGTGCGATTTCAGTGCGTGACCCCTTTCGAGAAGTGGACCCTGGGCTTCGTGGGCATGGCGGCGGAAACCAGCGCCGCGGAGCTCGCCCGGGACGCGGTGCCCGACGACGCGCCGATGACGGAGGTGGAATTCTATATCGAGATGACCATGGCGGTGCCGCCCTGGGAGCCCGGCGCTCTGCTGGCGGACGCCCGCGAGGCCCTGCAAGGGGAGCAGGGGGAGTTCATGAGCCCCCGCTACGAACAACTGTTTTTCGCCGAGGGCTGGTACCGGGCCGGGGTCCACCACGAGGATTTTCGTGCCAAGGGCCTGAGGATTCGCCGCCAGGGGGTGCGGCGTTTCAGTGGTTTCCAGGGGCACTGCTGGCAATCGGCCGTGTTTGCCAGTGGCCGCGCCTTTGGCTTCAATATCTATCCGCCGCGGCCCGATGGCCAACCCAGCTATAACGAAGGCTTCGTGTTCGACGGCGAGCGGGTGATTCCAGCCCGGGCGGTGGAGGTACCCTGGCTCAGGACGCTGCGGGACCGGGGGGACGATGTGTCCTTCGTGCTGGAAACGGTGGAAGGCCAGCGAATCGCCGTGCGCGGGGAAACCTTTATCAACACCCGCTCCCGGGGTCACTCCACCCTGCCGGAGAATTTCCCCGTGGTGCAACAGGCCCACGCCCGATACCTGTGGGATGGGGAGGAGACCTGCGGCATGGTCGAGCGCTCCTCACTGCCCGATCTTGTGAGCTAGGGCCAATCCTCGGTCCCAGCCAATGCGCCAGGGACTGACGACAATGGCACTGAATTAAGCCCTTTTACGGTAGTAGGGCGGTGTCCCGGGGAAGCGTTTTCGAGACCGTCGGCGCCTGGGATGGCGCCGTCGAGCCCCCAGGGGTGAGGCAAGCGTTTACAAAGCGCAGCTTTGTGCGCAGCCGAACGCCGGCAATCTGTGATTGCGGGCCGGACCCCGGAGGGGGGTTCACGGCGTGTCTCGAAAACGCTTCCCCGGGATGCCGACCGGGCTACGAAGTCCGATATGCCTTAAGGGCACCTCGATTAATTGAGAGTGGTCTCTGCGCAACCTGACAGGCGTCAGCGCAAGACGGCTTGCGCAGGGCTTGTC
>JBJHDJ010000525.1:0-1971 GCA_050486485.1 Porticoccaceae bacterium | reverse complement strand
GGTAGTCGCCAAAGCCCTCCCGGCTGCCGAGGGCGATATGGGGACTGCATGCATCGCCAATGCCCGCCGCGGCCATGGCGGCCCGGAAGCGCTCGTCGAGGAGGGTGCGGATGGTCATGGGTGGTCCAGGGTCCGTTGTGGGCATGGGATTTTAGTGGACGGCGGTGGTAATGCAAGAATTGAGAGCTTTTGTAAGAGCTTTGGTCTGACGTCTGACGCTTGACGTCCGACGCAAAAGCCCCGTGCGGATACATCCGGGAATCCCAATAGAAACGAAACGGTTCGCGAATACTGACCAGGGGCTGTTCAGCGCTCACAGTAAAGAGCCCCTGCGATCATTCTTGGCGTCAGACGTCAGACGTCAGACATCAATCATTACACAGCTTTGCAGCCAACCCCCCATCCCCCGATAATGCCCCAACCCAGACACGCCCTCGAGACACCGTGCCAGCACCCATCCCCTACGCCCGCCTGTCCTCCTTTTACTTTTGGTACTACGGGCTGCTGGGCATTCTGCACCCGTTCTGGCCGCTGTTTCTCAGTCACCAGTTGTTCACCGCCACCGAAATCGGCCAGTTGCTGGCCATTCAGATGGGCACCCGCATCCTGTCCCCCAATCTGTGGGGCTGGCTGGCGGATCACACCGGCCGCCGCATGGGCACCATCCGTCTCGGTGCCGCCCTTGGCATGGTGTTCTTCGCCGCCGTGTTCGTGGCGGATGACTTCTGGTCCATGGCCCTGGTGATGGCGGGCTACAGTTTCTTCTGGAACGCCGTGCTGCCCCAGTTCGAAGCCCTCACCCTGGATCATCTCCATGCGGAGCCGCACCGCTACAGCGATATCAGGGTGTGGGGATCCGTGGGATTCGTGATTTCCGTGGTGGCCGGTGGTTACTGGTTCGAGGGCCGTATCGACGATTTCCGCATTATCGGCCTGGTGTTTCTCGGCATGATCTGGGTGTCATCCCTGTGGGTGCCAGGGGTGGAGCGGCGCTTCGTGCGGCCCCGGGCTGGGGGATTGATGAAGGTACTGCGCCAGGGACGGGTGCAGGCCTTCCTGCTCATGTCCTTCCTGCTGCAAGTCGCCCACGGCATCTACTATGCGTTCTACAGTCTGCAACTGGAGGCGGCGGGCTACGATCGCGGCACCATCGGCCTGTTCTGGGCGCTGAGCGTGGTGGCGGAAATATGCCTGTTCGTGGTGATGCGGCGTTTGTTGACCCGCTGGAGCCTGTGGGAAATCCTGGTGGTGAGCCTGGCGCTGACAGCGGTGCGCTGGTTGATCATCGGCCACGCCACGGACTGGCTGGCGGCCCTGCTGCTGGCCCAGTGTCTCCACGCCTTCAGTTTCGGAGCCTGCCACGCGGTGTCGGTGGACTATCTGCGGCGCTTCTTTCCCCGCGAGCACCTTGGCCAGGGCCAGGCCATGTACTCCGCCGCCAGCTTCGGCGCCGGTGGCGCGGCAGGCGCGTTGCTTGGCGGCCTGTTGTGGCAGGGAGGCGGCACTCTGACCTTTAATGTTGCGGCCCTGGTGTCCCTGGGAGCGCTGGTGGTGGCCATGGTGGCGCTGCGGGAGCCGCGCGAAACTTGATCCACGGCAGTAAAAATTCCCCGCAAGCTTGCGCTGATGCCGGGGAAATGCCATGTTTTCAGCTCGCGGCATCAAGGAGGCGCAATGGCCCAGTCCGACACCAGCAACAAAACATCACCGTCACCCCGGGATTACCGCCAACCCCTGGCGCCGTCACGACTGTACCGGGCCTGCGAGCCGGGGGAGCTGCCCTTTGCCACCACCGAGGAGTTGGAGGCCCTGGAGGATCACTTCGGCCAGGACCGTGCGGTGGGTGCCCTGCGATTCGGCATGGCCATGGGGCACGCCGGCTACAATGTGTTCCTGCTGGGCTCCCCGGGGGTGGGCAAGCATGAGTTGCTCGACGATTTTCTCGGTGATCACGGCGAGCCCCTGGCGGAG
>JBJHDJ010000524.1:0-1972 GCA_050486485.1 Porticoccaceae bacterium | reverse complement strand
GCGAAGCGATACCCACCGCCCATCAAAGCCTGATGGTGGGATGCCGTGGGTTACGCCCGCGGCTAAGCCACCCTACAAATCGGCACCATGACAGCACAAGGCACCCCGTAGGGGGGGATTGCCAATCACCAATTTAACATAATATAGATTATGCGCAGTTGTGTTTGTGGAAGGCTGCATTGGGGAAGCCCCCCTCACCGCCAGATTAGCTGCCCCGCCAGCTCCTTGAGCGCTCTCGCGCTGGCATCGAGGGCGGCACTGCTGGGCAGCCAGGGACTGGCATAAACGGCGGCTCGACTTTCATAGTCCGTGGCGGCCGGGATGACCGTCAATCCCTCGCGCTCGAAATGTCGCTTGGACCTTTCCATGTGCGCCGCCGATGTCACCAGCAATATGGTGTCAACACTGTTCCGGGCGAGAATTTGGGCTGAATGGCTGGCGTTCTGGCGGGTATTGCGGCTGATGGGCTCTCTGAGGATGGCGTTGTCTGGGACGCCAAAATCCACCAGCAGCAAGGCCATGGCCTCGGCCTCCGGCATGATTCCCGACCTGGCTCCACCACTTGTCAGCACCAGCGGCGCTCTGTCGCCATGGTACAGCCTGGCGCTATGCCATACCCGATCCGAGGCGTTTCCCATGTCCACCGGGTGGCTGGGCAGCCCGGTGGCCGCGACACCGCCACCCAGCACCACGATGGCCCCTGCCTTGGGCAGCGATTCCACCGCCACGGGTGGATGCTGATTCTCCAGGTAGGACGACACGGCGTTGCTGGTGATGGGCAGGGACCATGCCAGCAGCCAGGCGCTGGCGCAGGCCCCCAGAAACAGCGCTCGCCTGGAACGACCTCCAAGGCCCAGCAACAGGGCCAGCCCGGCGAACAATAGCGCCGTGCCCAGGGGGGAAATCAGGGCTGTGACAACTTTGTCCATCATGGCTTGTTCGTCATGCTTAGCGATATAAAAAACTGTTTAAAAATATAGAGATAAAAATTTATCATGGAATTTGTATCGTTTGTGAAACATCCCAGAGATTACCACGGCTTTCAGCGCCAACTGATGGCCAGAATTCCTAAAATTTTAATATTAATTATATTTCATATACTTATATAATATAATTAATCTAAATTATTCTATCGTATAATCTTGACCACTGACCACTGACCACTGACCACTGACCACTGACCACTGACCACTGAACCTGCCGCCGTAAATCACCCGTTGACAGCCCCACCCGCTGGCCCCACACTGCGCGACATAGCACCTCGATACCGCTACCCGTGACCACAACCCCATTGCGCTTGCCCGCCTCGGCCCCCAGATTGCTGGTGGCGGCGTGGTTGTTGCTGTGGGGAATCGCCGCCCTGGGCGCCATTCATACTCCAGGCGGGCAAACCCTTTCCTCCCAGACGGGTGGTTTCGAGTCGTGGATGGATGGGCCGGCCCTGGGGGTTCCCGGTGGTTCCCCACGTCTGCCCAGCGGCTTGCGGGCTAGCGGCCACAACCTGGATACCGGCGAGCTGGACCCGGGCGCCCTGCCCTGGCCGCTGATCGCCACCCTGCCCCACGGCGCCGGCGAGTCGAAACCCACGGGCACCCTTAGACCCTCCCCCGCTTCCACGCCACTCACGCCCTACGCCCCCAGGGGGCCTCCCGCCGACTGATCCACCGCGACAAGACAGCTTGTTCAAGACCTTTTCGAGGATCAGTCATGAAATCACTGCGTACGCGGGCCATGCTCCATGGCCTGTGCATTTTGCTAGGGCTGCTCAGCGCCCTCCCCAATGTCCTGCCCAATGTCCTGCCCGAGCGGGTGGCTCCCTTGCTGCCGGCATGGTTCCAGGAAAATCGCGTCCAGCTCGGTCTCGACCTGCGGGGAGGCTCGCAACTACTCCTGGCGGTGGATAGCGAGGCTCTGTTCACCGCCGATCATCTGCAACTGGCGGATACCCTCGCCGATACCCTGCGGGACGCCA
>JBJHDJ010000523.1:0-1978 GCA_050486485.1 Porticoccaceae bacterium | reverse complement strand
CCCCTGGAGAGATGAACGACATGACCGATATCGTGGCACTGGCTCGCGCCTGGATCGACACCTTCGCGGAGGGGAATTTCGACGCTTTCCCCGGCCGTGTGGCGGAGGATTTCCGGCTGCGGCTGCCCTTCCTGCCCCCCGGCCTGCAAAACGAATTCGTCGGCCGCGACACCGCCCGCGCCGTGCTGGTGGCCAGCGCCGAGCGCCGCTCCAAGCTCGTTTTCGAAGATGTGAAGATCCTCAGGACGGAAGACCCGGAGCTGGTGGTGAGCACCGCCCGGGCCCGCGCCACCCTGGACGGTGGCGGCATCTACCGCAACGAGTACATCATGCTGACCCGCATCCGCGATGGCGTGGTGCTGGAGCACATCGAATACCTGAACCCGCTGGCGGTCGCCGAGTCCATGGGGGGGTGACCGGGTGACAGGGCGCCGCGCATCAGGCATGGAATGGCGATGGATCGGCGCCTGTTGTTAGGACAGGGGCTGGGAATGGGAGTACTTTGTAACCGACGGCCCGCCAAGGGCCGCCGTCAGTCACATTCACACTCAGCATTCATCGCCAAGAAGTCAGCACCATGAACGAAGCAGCACCACAGCAGTCAGACAACCCCGATCACATCCCTTGCCGGGCAGTGACCGAGGCGGAAATCGCCCATTTTCAGCAATACGGCTGGGTGAAACTCAAGGGGTTCCTGTCCCCGGACATCGTCAATCTCTTGTTGCGGCGGGGCAAGCAGTTGATGGGGGAGGACGCCCAGAGCAACGAGGACTACGGCATCCGCCAGCCCTATTTCAACCCCTTTCCCTGTGGCGGGATGGACATTCCCGAGATCAGGGCGATGCTGGTGGGTCTGGGGGGGAACGCCAAGCGACTGATGAACCGCCGCTCCGGCGTGGGCACCCGGTACTTCTTCGATACCTTCGTGCCCAAACTGCCGGCGGGCAGGGAATCCCGGCGCGGCGGCAACGGACCCACCAGCTTCCACCAGGATTTCATCACCTTCGCCATGGACAGGAGCGGTGGCATGCAATTCTGGATACCCCTCGAAGCCTGCGGTCCGGAAAAGGGCACCATGTCCTTCATGAACGGCTCCCACAGGATGGGGGTTCTCGGCAACTACACTTCCTACGATGGCAAGACCATCACCGAAGTGTGGCCGGAACTGCTGGACCTGGAGGTCTCCGAGGCGATGACCTACGAGTTGGGGGATGTGACGGTGCACGACCACCTCACGGTGCACGGCGCCGGCGCCAATATGACCGATGATCCGCGCTGGGCCATGATTGTGTCGACCCTGCCCAGCGATGCCCACTGGAACGGCTCGCCGCCCCAGGCCTTCGACCCCGCCCACCTCAAACCCTATGACCCACTGGACGATGGGCGCTTTCCCATCCTCGCCCCCGATGACTGACCCGCAACCCCTGGGAGGAAATGTCCCCATGCTGAATCCGGCCAACCGCAACAGGCAGTATGTCCAACTCTGCTGGGTTGTCCCCAACCTGGAACAGGCCATCGACCACTGGGTGCGAACCGCCGGGGCCGGGCCGTTTTTCCTGTTCACCGAGGTGCACTTCGAGGACAGCCACTACCGCGGCCAGGCCATGGATATCGCCCCCCACCGCGCCGCCATCGGTTATTTCGGCGACACCCAGATAGAACTGGTGGAGCCCCTGGCGGACGCCCCCGGCATCTGGCGCGATGTGGTGCCCTTTGGCCAGGCTGGTTTGCACCACACCGGTTTGTACAGCGAAAACTACGCCGCCGATGTGGCGTCCTACCTGGAGTCCGGCGCGGAAATGGCCTTCGAGGGCCTGATGATGGGCGCAAAAACCTGCTATATCGACACCTCCCCGCAGCTCGGCTTCATGACCGAAATCATCACCGCCAACCCCATTGCCGAGCAGGTATTCGGCGCCCTGCGCCAGGCCTCCCAGGGCTGGGATGGCCGCGACCCTGTGCGCACCCTGTGAAACGG
>JBJHDJ010000522.1:0-1991 GCA_050486485.1 Porticoccaceae bacterium | reverse complement strand
GGCTAACACGCGGGATTAGCTCAGTTGGTAGAGCGGTACCTTGCCAAGGTACAGGTCGTCGGTTCGAACCCGATATCCCGCTCCAGATATAAGGCGCCGCACAGCCAGTGCGGCGCCTTTTTTCTTTCCTCATCCTGATTTTTTCCTTACATGGGCGCGGGACTCGTTTCGGGCGTGCGGGTCGACAGCCTGTTATGCCTGGAGGCGTCGTTCAGCCCATGCTGCTCGCCAGGGGGCTTAGAAGGTTTCACCCACCAGCGATTCGCTGAGTGCCCACAACTGTCGCGCCCGTTGCGGATCGAGGGCATAGCTGGCCACGCCATGGTTCACCAGGGGCGCGTCGATCGTCTCGGCCACATGGCAGTCCTCGCAGTAGCGCCCGCCGATTTCGTCGATAGCGGCGACAAAGCCACACCACACCGTGGTGGCGGCTCCCTGGGGGATGGTCTTGCGGGGTGATCGGCTCTTGAGGTTGGCCTCCGGGTCGTCGGCGCCGGGCAGTTGAGCCACCACTTCAGGGGTGAGATGGCGCGCCAGTTCCGTCTCGATGGCTCCCGGATGCAGCGCCGTGGCGCGCACGCCGCGGGCACGGTGGCGGCGGTCGAATTCCACCGCGAACAGGATGTTGGCGGTTTTCGAGCGTCCGTAGGACTGGAATTCCACATAGGGCTGGTGTTCATAGTTGGGGTCTTGCAGATCCACATCGGCAAAGCGATGGGCCAGGGAGGACACCACAACCACCCGGCCACCGGCCTTGATCAGCGGTGCGACGCGATTGACGAACAGGAAGTGTCCCAGGTGGTTGGTGCCAAACTGGGTTTCGAAACCATCCGTCGTGATTCCCTTGGGGCAGGCCATGACACCGGCGTTGGCGATCACCACATCGAAAGGTTCGGCGGCGGCGTTGAGCCTGTCGGCGCAGGCTCGGACGCTGGCGAGGGACGCCAGATCCATTTCCTGCAACTCGAGCCGGGCAATGCCACCGGTGGCCCGGCGGGCCTTGTCCAGATCCCTGGCGGTTCCCACCACCTGGGCGCCATGCTCCACCAGCACTCGGGCGGTTTCCACCCCGAGACCTGCGGACACCCCGGTTATCAACACCCGCTGGCCATTGAGGTCGATACCCTCGAGAACGTCATCGGTGGTGGACTGCTGTCCGAATTGCCTGGTCATGGCTATACCTCGTTGTGGTGGAGTGCTTCGCGGTCCGCGCTGAACCTGAATCTGAATCTAAGAGTCCAGCCCGCCGGTTGAAGAGCGATGGTGGTCAGGGTACAAAACCTGTCACTGGATTCAAAGATGGATGAATGAGTTTGATGAACGAGCCAGGGTCCGAATGCCACTGACTTAAGCCCCTCTACGGTAGTAGGGCGGTGTCCCGGGGGAGAGTTTTCGAGACCGTCGGCGCCAGGGATGGCGCCGTCGAGCCCCCAGGGACGGGTTTACGGCGTGTCTCGAAAACTCTCCCCCGGGATGCCGACCGGGCTACAAAGACCGAAATGGGTTAAATTCAGTGCCATTGAGCCAGGGGCCCGCTTGGCCATGCTCGCCTAGCTTGCCAGCCTGCCATCCGCTAGACTTGGCGGCTTTACTGGCCAGGCGGGCGCCTGTCCAGGCGTGGTGAAATCCATTACGCCCGCAAGGGCTTACAGCAAGGCTGATTGACCTGAATGACCTCCCCCGCGCTTTCCATACGCAACCTCGTCAAGCGATACGACAACGGCTTCGAGGCCCTCAAGGGCATCGACCTGGATGTTCAGGAGGGCGACTTCTTTGCCCTGCTCGGCCCCAATGGCGCCGGCAAGTCCACCACCATCGGTATCATCTGTTCCCTGGTGCGCAAGACCAGCGGCGCCGTGCGGGTGTTTGACCTGGATATCGACACCCACTTCTCCCAGGCCAAGAAGCACATCGGCATCGTTCCCCAGGAGTTCAATTTCAACATGTTCGAAAAGCCCTTCGATATCCTCGCCACCCAGGCGGGGTATTAC
>JBJHDJ010000521.1:0-1998 GCA_050486485.1 Porticoccaceae bacterium | reverse complement strand
GGGTTGTCGATGCCGATGGCGTTGTCCTCCCCCAGCCACTGGCCGTAGCTGTTGTTGACATAGTGATAGTAGGGAGCGAGTTCCTCCATGGCCGCTTGCGGATCGCGGGCCACCGCCAGAAACAGCCCCTGGATACGAATCGCCGCCTGGGAAGCCTCCTTGCCCTGCTCCCGGAGTTTTTCCATGTAGAGATCACAGACTTCCTCGTTGCCGAAGTAGCCGTCGCCGTGGCGGGCCACCCGCTCCAGGGCTTTTTCCGCGAATCCACCGATGTAGAGGGGCACCTTGCCGCGCGGCGGCGGAGGGGTGATGCGGGCGTTTTTCACAGTGTAGTGTTTGCCTTCGACATTGACGGTTTCGCCCTGCCACAGGGCGCGCACGATCTGCAGGAACTCGTCGAAGCGACTGCCGCGCTTTCTGAATTCAAGGCCAAAACTGTCGTATTCCCGCTGCCGATAGCCGATGGCGAGTCCCATTTCCAGGCGGCCATTGGACAGGATATCCAGCACCGCGCATTCCTCCGCGAAGCGCACCGGGTGATAGAGGGGCGCCAGGGCTATCGCCGAGCCCAGGCGCAGGGTGCTGGTGCGGGCGGCGATGGCGGCCAGCACCACCTGCGGGGCCGGCTGATAGCCGTCGTCGGCGCCATGATGTTCGGGCACCCAGGCGCCGTCGAAGCCGACGGTCTCGCTCCAGGCGATGACATCCAGGGTTTCCGCGTACAACTCGTGCCAGGGCCTGTGCCATTCCCGGGGGTTGCGAAAGTCGTAAAGGTAGCCAAAGGTCAGTTTGGGTGGCACGGCATGCTCCTTGGTTTGCTGATGCTGTTTGGATGGCGAGGGTCGGGTTTCGACAAAGTCCTGCTCAGTGGGTTTCCACCCGCAGGCGGGCAATGCGCAGGGTCTTGATCTTCCAGCCGTCACCCTGGTTTTCGTAGGTTTCGTGGTAGTAGCCATGGCCCACCATGACGGCAAAGGGGCCGCCCGGGGGCAGGAACAGGCGATCGGTCATGGCGCAGATCATATCCGCCGTGGTGTCGCTGGTGAGGCTGATATCGAAATTGTAACCCTGGTGAACGCTGACGATGCCGGCGCTGGCAAAGCCCTGCGATGACCAGGCATCCCGGCCCCGCATGACGATGTTCATTTCTGGAAAGACATCCCGCCCGCTGGCGGGGTCGGTGCAGCAACCCCGGTAATCGAGCACGCAGTCCTCCGCCAGGATGCTTTTCACCAAATCCGTGTCGGCGGTGTCCACGCCGCGGAAATACCTGGCCTTGGCCTGCTGGATGGCGAGCACGGCATCGTGGCGATCAATAGCGTTCATGAAATCTCCGGTCGGTCGGGTTAGTTGGCTGGCAGTGGTGGCTGCAGGGGCGCCGTGGGGTTGAGGTCGGGCATGAAGGTGCGGTGCATGTTGTAGGGATAGGGCAGGGGGGTGGCGCTGGCCTCGTCGAGGCGCTGTATCCCTGCATCATCGAGGGACCAGGTGGCCGCCGCGAGGTTGTCGCTGAGCTGGTCCGTGGTTCGGGCGCCGAGGATGATGGAACTGACGCCCGCCTGACGGGCAACCCAGTTGAGGGCCACCTGGCTGTGGCTGACCCCGCGCTCCCGGGCGATCTCCCCCAGCACCTCCACCACCCGGCGGGCCCTGGGGGTGTCGCGGTCGGCAAGTTGGCCGCGAGCCTGCAGGCGGCTGGTGCCGGGATTCACGGCGTCGCGGAACTTGCCGGTCAGATAGCCCGCCGCGAGAGGACCCCAGATCAATGCCCCCACGCCCTCGTGCACCCCCAGGGGCAGCAACTCGTGCTCGGCGCTGCGCTCGATCAAGGAGTACTGGATCTGCTGGCTGACGAAACGGGTCAGCCCCAGTCGATCGGAGGTGGCGAGGGCGCGCATCAGGGTCCAGCCAGCGTGGTTGGACGCCCCCGCGTAGCGTACCTTGCCGGCCCTGACCAGGTCGTCGAAGGCGCGTAGGGTTTCCTCCACGGGTACCGCG
>JBJHDJ010000520.1:0-1998 GCA_050486485.1 Porticoccaceae bacterium | reverse complement strand
TGGTGGTCAGTCGCGGGGTTCACGATGGCATCGAACGCTGGTCGACCCGCCTCATGCCCGCCCTGCTGGTGCTGCTGCTGGCGCTGATCGCCTATGTGGTGATGCAGCCAGGGGCCGCGGAGGGATTGCGCCTCTACCTGATACCGGATTTTTCCAAGATCCTCGACCCCGGCCTGATCGGAAGCGCCCTGGGCCAGGCGTTCTTTTCCCTGTCCCTCGGCGTGGGCACCATGCTGATCTACGCCTCCTATCTGAGCAGCCGCGAGAATCTACCCGCCACTGGCGCCCTGGTCACCGGTATCGACACCCTGGTGGCCTTCCTGGCGGGGCTGCTGATCATCCCCGCCATGTACCTGGCCCGGGATCAGGGTATCGCCATCCACGATGGCAGCGGGCTGATCGCCGGACCCGATCTGATCTTCCGGGTACTGCCTGCCCTGTTCGATTCCATGGCGGCTGGTGGCGCCGCGCTGGCGCTGGCGTTTTTCGCCCTGCTCGCCATCGCCGCCCTGACCTCCTCCATTTCCATGCTGGAAGTGCCGGTATCCATGGCGGTGGAAAAAACCGCCCTCGCCCGCGCCCCGGCCAGTTGGCTGACGGGCGCGCTGATCTTCGTGGGCACCGCCGTTATCACCCTGAATTTTTCCAGCCTGTTCGGCCGGGTGGTGAGTTTCACCACGGAGTTCAGCCAACCATTGATCGGTGTCGCCCTGTGCCTGTTCGCGGGCTGGGCCATGAGCCGCGACCGGCTGCTGGGGGAAATTCGCCAGGGCTACGACGGTGCCGAACAGGGGTTGTTCTGGAAGATCTGGCCCTGGTATGTGCGGGTGGTCTGCCCGCTGCTGATAGCGGCCATCTTCATCCAGGCTATCGTGCTGTAACGACGCCCGCCCTCAGGACAGCAACCGCTGCCCGTTGCTGGAAAACTGGCTGCTGAGAAATTCCATCTGGTCCCCCAGGATACGGCGCGAGTTGAGCAGCGCCAGGTACTCGGCGTTGTTGGGCCTATAGGGCAGGGCCACCAGTTCCAGGGTGATTTCCTCCAACAGGTGGTTGGCCTTGTGCTGGTTGCAGCGCCGGCAGGCGGCCACCACATTCTCCCAGCGGTCCCGCCCGCCCCGGGAGATGGGCACGATATGGTCGCGGGTGAGCTGGCTGGCCGGGAAGCGATTGGCGCAGTACATGCAGGTATGGCTGTCCCGGGCAAACAGCGTGGGATTGGAGAGCGGATACGAGCCCCTGGGCCTGGCCAGCCGCTCGCCCCCGCAGGCGATGATGCTGGGCAGCTCCATGACCGACTGGCGACCGGTGAAGCGGGAATGCCCCCCGATCACCCGGCGCACCACATCCCCCAGGCTCCACACCACCAGCTCCCGGGCATAGAGGCACACCGCCTCCTGCCATTCCAGCCATTCGATGGGCTGTCCTGCGGCATTCAGTCGCAAAATGAGCGGATTCATCGGTCACCCTCCATGCACCAATAGCAAAAGGTGAATCCCCGGGAGCGCCCGGGTTGCTGGCCAAGTCTTATGGAGAAACGGAGAAAATCGGGGGGAGACAGCCCCCGCCAACCCTCCGGGGGATTGTCAGGGCGCGCCCTGGGGCGCGAAGTGGCAAGGGGATGATGACTGAAGGCAGACCTCGTCATGGTGCCAGACTGGCATCATATTACCCCCATTGCCGGCCGGGTCAACAAAAATAACATGACACCGCCATGAACTGCCCGATGGCCGGGACAACAGCCGTGCACCCGTGGCGATGGGCTGCTCGGAAAAAACAAACGCCCTGCACATTGCTGTACAGGGCGCAAAGGCAGTATAGGCTGTTGCTCCATCCAGGAACGGCTTCTCCACCCCCTTCCTTGAACCAGACATCCCTATCCGTCCGTGGTGGTGCACATCCCTGCGCGGTTGCTTCCCTGCAGTGGCCAATCTATCGGCTAACTGGGTGCCGGGCTATTGGGAGATATCTCCATTTACTGTAGGATATTTCCTACAC
>JBJHDJ010000519.1:0-2002 GCA_050486485.1 Porticoccaceae bacterium | reverse complement strand
GCCGGCAAGGGTCACCGCGGCGGTCCACAGGGGGTAGTCCGGTGCCGGGATAAGAATCTCGTCCCCCTCGTTGAGCAGGGCCTGCATGGCCATGACGATCAGTTCGCTGGCGCCGTTGCCGAGGAACACATCGTCGATTTCCACATCGGGGATGCCCTGCACCTGGGTGCGCTGCATCACCGCCTTGCGGGCGGAGAAGATGCCCTTGGCGTGGGAGTAGCCCTGGGCCATGGCCAGGTTGTGAATCACATCCTGGATGATCTCGTCCGGCGCCTCCAGGCCGAAGGGGGCTGGGTTGCCGATATTGAGCTTGAGGATGCGGTGGCCCTCGTCCTCCAGGCGATTGGCGTGATCCAGCACCGGACCGCGAATGTCGTAGCAGACATTGTTCAATTTGTTTGACTTTTGAAAGTGCTGCATATGATAGTTCCCGCCGTAGGGTTCTCCGGCAAAAAAAGAGCGCCATTGTAGCGAATCGGCGCGGGAAAATCGCCGGGGTATCCCGCGCCAATGGTTTCCACGGGAGGTTGTCATGACTGACGATTGGCACGACAAGGGTGAAGCCTTCTGGCGCGCCCGGCTGACGCCAGAGCAGTTCGCGGTGTGTCGTATGAAGGGAACGGAACGACCGTTCACCGGTATCTACAACCGGGAGGACAGGCCCGGCCAGTATTTCTGCGTGTGTTGCGGCAACCTGCTGTTCGATGCCGCCACCAAATTCGATGCCGGTTGTGGCTGGCCGAGTTTCTATCAAACCGCGGTGACGGAGAACATCACCGAGACCCCCGACTTCAGCCATGGCATGGTGCGCACCGAGATCACCTGCACTCGCTGCGGTAGCCACCTGGGCCATGTGTTCGAGGATGGGCCGGCGCCAACCGGGCTGCGCTACTGCCTGAACTCCGTATCCCTGGATTTTGTGCCCGAGGCACATGGCGAGGATGACCGCGATGACTAGCCCGTTGGCACGCCTGTGGTCGGCGGTCTTCTGGGCGGCGGTGGCGATCCAGATCGTGGGAGTTCTGGCCATCCGCTGGCAACTTGCCTCTCCCCTGCAGGGGTTCCTGGCCATGACGGTGGCCACCCTGGTGATGGTGCTGTTCGCCCTGGTGTCCCTGGGGGGCTTGGTGGTGGAGCTTGCCAGGGGGCGGGGATTCATGCCCCGCCGCGTCCTCTACCTGGTGGTGGGACTGTTGCCGCTGGCGGTGGTGTTGGCCACGGTGGGGGTGTCCGGGTTCCAGGCGCCACCCATTCACGATATCACCACGGATATCGACGATCCTCCGGTGTTCCATTTCGCCGCCATGGACCGTCCACCGGGAGTCAATCCGGTAGCCTACAATGCCGAACAGAGCGCCGCCCATCAACGGGCCGCCTACGGCCATATCCAGCCGCTGCTGCTGCCCGTCGACCCACAACGGGCATTGGCCCTGGCGGTGGAGGTGATGGAGGACGCCGGCTGGCGCATCCTCGGGGTGGATGAAGCGACAAACTCCGCCGAGGGGGTGGACCGCAGTGCGATCTTCGGCTTCGAGGATGATGTGGTGGTGCGCGTCAGGCCCGACGGAGAGGGCAGCCGTGTGGATGCGCGCTCCGCTTCGCGGGTGGGTTTGGGAGACTTGGGGGCCAATGCCGCCCGGGTGGAACGCTTCCTCGCGGCGCTGGACAAAAAAGCCGGGAATTGAAAGAATCCCTGTTGACAGGGTAGGGGGGCGCTCCTAAAATGCGCGCCTCACGACGAGACAACGCATTGCCTCAGTGCCCGGCGGGTCTCTCGGAAGTGACAGGGTCCCGTTCGTCTAGAGGCCTAGGACACCGCCCTTTCACGGCGGTAACAGGGGTTCGACTCCCCTACGGGACGCCATTTTTAGCTTCGGCTAACACGCGGGATTAGCTCAGTTGGTAGAGCGGTACCTTGCCAAGGTACAGGTCGTCGGTTCGAACCCGATATCCCGCTCCAGATATAAGGCGCCGCACAGCCAGTGCGGCGCCTTTTTTCTTT
>JBJHDJ010000518.1:0-2010 GCA_050486485.1 Porticoccaceae bacterium | reverse complement strand
ACCGACATGGATGTGTGGGACAGGGCGGCGGTGCCCGCCAATTACCGTTTGCAGTTGACGCCCTGGGAATATGGTCCCGAGGGACCCTTCGCCGCCCTCGGTGACTGGCTCGACAGCGAGGAAGTGGCCGGCTGCGGATTCTTTCGCCCCTATCGGGAGGATCGTGGGGGCATTGCCCCGGAGCCCTGGCACCTCAGCTATCGGCCCGTGGCCCGGCAGTTTTCCCATTGCCTCAGCCGGGATCTGCTGGCCACGGTGTTGAGGCACCATCCGGTGGATCTGGCGGAGGTGGTGCTCGACCACCTCGACGATATCTTTGAGCGCTTCGTTCACTGCCCGGATTGAGCCGTCCAGAGTGCGCGGTTGCAAGCGGGTCTTGGTTCAGGGATAGTGCCGGCTTTCCCGGCAGTGGAGGTGTGTTCGTGACCGGTTCCCCGACAGACAATTCTTCCCCGGCGGCCACCGGACCGGCGTCCGGCGACGATCCCCTGTGGCGGATCCTGTGCGAGGAAGTACGGGAGGAGTCACGACGGGAGCCTGCCCTGGCCAGCTACTTTCACGCCGCGGTGCTCAGTCACGACTCCCTGGAGTCGGCGCTGGCCTACGCCCTGGCGAGCCTGCTGGGTAGCGAGGTGGTGAGTGACCTGACCCTGTATCAGGTGCTGTCCCGGGGATTCGCCGCGAACCCCCGTATCGGCGAGCACATGCGCCGCGACCTCCTGGCCCACTACGAGCGGGACCCCGCCTGTCACAGTCGTTTCATGCCGCTGCTCTATTTTAAGGGCTTTCATGCCCTGCAGGCCCACCGGGTTGCCCACTGGCTGTGGGGCCAGGGCCGCGGGGCACTGGCCCGCTATATCCAGAGTCGCGTATCGGAGACCTTTGCCGTGGATATTCACCCGGCTGCCCGTATCGGGGGTGGCATCATGCTGGACCACGCCACGGGCATCGTGGTGGGTGAAACCGCCGTGATCGAGGACGATGTGTCCATTCTCCATGCCGTCACCCTGGGGGGCACGGGCCATGAGCGGGGTCGGCGCCACCCCCATATCCAGCGCGGCGTGCTCATTTCCGTGGGCGCCAAGGTGCTCGGTAATATCGAGGTGGGAGAGGGTGCCCGGGTGGCGGCGGGCAGCCTGGTGGTCGATCCGGTCGCGCCCCACAGCACCGTGGCCGGTGTGCCGGCGCGGGTGGTCGGCGGACCCATGGCCTCGATGCCGGCGCTGGACATGGACCAACAGGTCAACGGTGCTCCCACCGCGCGTCGCGACCGATGAGCGAACTGAAGGGGGTGCTGTACCGTCGTCTGATTCTCGCCCTGCGTTACTCCTGGCAGGGACTGACGGCCTGTTTTCGCAACGAGGAGGCTTTCCGGGTGGAGGTAGGCCTGGCCCTGTTGCTGGTGCCCCTCGGCCTGTGGCTCGGCCAGACGGGCGTGGAGAAGGCCCTGTTGGTGGCTGTGGTGGTATTGGTGATGATTGTCGAGTTGCTTAATTCCGCCGTCGAGGCGGCGGTCGACAGGGTCGGGCAGGAACCCAATCCCCTGGCGGGCATGGCCAAGGATTTCGGGTCCGCCGCCGTGTTTCTCTCCATGGGGCTTGTGGTCCTCGTCTGGGGCGCTATCCTTTTGCCATGAGTCGGCGCTGGAGCGCAACATGGCAGAAACCTTCAATGTGATCTTTCGCGGCGATATCGCCCCGGGCAGTACCCTGGCGGAGGTGCGCGAGCGCTTGCGGCAACATTTCAATCTGGACGAATCGCGGGCGGCGCAGTTGTTTTCCGGCAGGCCCGTGGTGGTCAAGAAAGATCTCGACCAGCAGCGTGCCGACCAGTTTTGCCAACTGCTGGCGGGAATGGGCGCCGTGGCGGAGGTGCGCGCCAGTGGTGATGGCGGGCAGGCCGCCAGGGGATCGCCGCCGCCTTCGCCCTCCGCGCCCGTGGAGAGCGCCGCCCCCGATATTCCTTCCGCGCCACAGCCCGCGACGGGCCTCGAAGGTGTGACCATAGAGC
>JBJHDJ010000517.1:0-2014 GCA_050486485.1 Porticoccaceae bacterium | reverse complement strand
CTGGGCGAAGGTGACGAAAGGCGGTCCATACCAGGGGAAGTTGGCGGAAATTCCGAGTTTCATGACATTATCTCTTTTTAGTGGTTAGTGATGTTTCATGGGTGGCGGCAGGATGGGTGAGTGACGAACGAGTCAGAATCCACCGCCAAATTGGCGTTCCGCCTGTGATGTTGCCAGCCCATCACCCTATCAAGTGGGCAAGCCTCTGGGCAATGGGATCGCTGTCTTGCGGCGTTTGTGGGTACCCCGCCAGCAGGCGCGCCCTGGCGCTGATCATGCTGAAGCGCCAAGTGGCGAATACCTCGTGCCACAACATGTCCCGCGCTTGGCGCCCGGCGAAGCTCTCCCAGGTGGCGATGAAAGTCTCGCCGGCGGGAATGCCGGGGAGCCGCGACTTGCCCATCCCTTCGGCGATGTACCAGTCGAAAAACAACCACCAGCCGAGATCCGTCTCGGCGCCCCCCAGGGAGGCGGTCTCCCAGTCAATCACCGCCTTGCAGCGGCCATCGGCGAACACCATGTTGGGCAGCCGGGCATCTCCCCAGGCGAGTCCCGTTGGCCATGCCGTCGGCGGGTTGTCTCGCAGCCAGTGGCGGGCCCTGTCCTGGATTGCCTTGATGGGCACGCCGCACCAGGTGCGGTAGCTGTCCCAGATGGCGATTTCCTGCTCGAGCCCCGAGCCGCCAAGTTGCGGGCGGGCGAGAAACGCAAATTTTCCGGGATCGACCCGATGGATCCCGGCCAGGGCCTCCACCGCCGAAAGCCACAGGGTTTCCCGCTGCGCCGGCGAGGCTTCCGCCAACAGCCCCTCGCTGTGGTAGAAGGCATCGGGCACGCGCCCCGCCACCTTTTCCATGATAAAGAAGGGCGCCCCGAGGATGGCGTCATCGGCTTCATACCAGAGCACCGCGGGCACCGGCACGGTGCCGGCCTCGGCCAGTTTTTTCATCACCAGGAATTGTTTTTCCACCGACGGATCCTGGTAGATCTGGTGTCCGGTGGCCTGGACGCGCAGCACCCAGTGTTCCTGTCGTTCGACACCGGCATCGCGAATCACCGGGCTGACAAAGATCGTCTGGCTGGAGCCGCCGCCCTGGGACGCCGCCAGGGGCGGCAAGTGCAGGTGCTCGCACTCCGGCAGTTTGTCGCGCAGCCAGGTTTCCAGGGCTTCCTTGACCCTGTCGAGATCGCCGTGATCTACTTCAAACATACCCTGATCCGATCATCCAATGCCCAAAAGGCAAACAGTGAAGGCCTACATTATGCCGGATATTCCCGTTTTTGGTCCCGAGCACGACTGCAACCACCCGGTGGACGGCAACCCCAGCTTTCAGGAAAGCAACCTGATGGTGTGGCACGATCTGGAGCGCGGCGTGGCTGGATTCTGGCGCATCGGCCAGGAAGCAGTGGCCGGCAAGTTCAACTCCTGTTTTGGCGTCTTCACCCACGATGGCCTGAGGTTCCGCTCCAACATCAATGGCGGCCCCCTGGGAGCCGGCGACCGCGGTGACACCCATATGGCCTGGGGCACCACCCTGCGGGTGGATCTGGATACCCTGGCGGTGTCCGCCAATTTCCCGGACTGCGAGGCGCGCCTGCGCTTCGAGGACTTCCATCCCCGTTACGATTATTTCCACATCACCAAAAGGCCTGGCCGCAACGCCGGCCTTGGCCACCACTTTGAAGTCGCCGGCCGCATGCGCGGCGTCATCCGGCTCGGAGACAGGGAACTGGAGATCGATGCCCTGGGTTACCGGGACAGGTCATGGGGACCCCGCCCCTGGGATATCTTCCGCGGCACCCGCTGGTGGCCGGCGGTGTTCGGCCCCGATCTGGTGGTCCATGTCAGCGCCTCGGTGCTGGAGAACGGCATGCACGGCAGCTACGGCTATGCCATCCGGGACGGTGTGCCCAGCCCCATGGCCTCCTCCGATGTCGCTGTCACCCTCGATTACGACGCCCTGGGGCCGCGGGCGGGGTTCTGCCCCTTTACCCTGGAGAACGGTGAATCCGG
>JBJHDJ010000516.1:0-2018 GCA_050486485.1 Porticoccaceae bacterium | reverse complement strand
TTATAGTATTGTGCTGGATTGTGGTGGACTTTTAATTGGCGTCCCGGGCAGGATTCGAACCTGCGACCTGCCCCTTAGGAGGGGGCTGCGCTATCCAGCTGTGCCACCGGGACGGGAAGGGCACGATCACAGGCCGGAAATTCTAGCGGCATGCCGTGTTCAAGTACAGGCCGATTGGTGGCTTCCCGGAGCGGGATCCAGGCATCCGATCCGCGGTCATCATTGGCTTCCCGATGGCGGAAACCATGCTTTCAACCGCCCCCTGAATTTGCTATAAGTCACACAGGTTTGACCCGCGCGAGACCCATAACAACCATGACCCGATTGCTCCTTCTCGTTACCGTATTCTGCTTTTCCGGCCTGAGCCTGGCCAGCAATCCCTTCCCTCGCCCCGCAGAGTTGCAACCGGACATCGACTTCTGGGTGAGTATCTATACCCAGGTGGATACCAACAGTGGCCTGCTACACGATCCCTGGAATCTGGCGGTGGTGTACGACAGGGTGAGTCTTCCCAGCCACGCTAGCCGTGAGGTGCGCCAGGGGGTGATCGACCAGGCCCGCAACCGCTACCGTGCCGCCCTGTTGCAACTGGCCGCCGGCAAGCGCTCCAACCTCACCGCCGAAGAGCAGCGCGCCCTGAATGCCTGGCCCAAGGGGACATCCAACCAGCGCTTCCGCCAGGCCTCCGACGAGATCCGTTTCCAGCTTGGCCAGTCGGACCGCTTCCGCGAGGGGCTGGTGCGCTCTGGTCAGTGGCGCGACCATATCCGCCAGACACTGACCGCCCACGGGTTGCCCCTGGAACTGGATGTGCTGCCCCATGTGGAGTCGTCGTTCAATCCCAATGCCTATTCCCGGGTGGCGGCGGCGGGCATGTGGCAGTTCATGCCCGCCACGGGCAGGCAGTACATGAAGGTCGATCATCTGATGGACGAGCGCCTAGACCCCTATGTGTCCAGCGATGCCGCGGCGCGCCTGCTCAAGACCAACCTGCGGGTCACCGGCACCTGGCCATTGGCGGTGACTGCCTACAACCATGGCGCTGGCGGCATGAGCCGTGCCGCCCGGGCCATGGGCACCACCGATATCACCCGCATCGTGCGGGAGTACCGCGGACCGGCCTTTGGTTTTGCGTCCCGCAACTTTTATGTCTCGTTTCTGGCGGCCCTGGAAGTAGACCGCAACGCCGAGAAATATTTCGGGCCGATAACCTACGCCAGGCCCATCGACTACGATCGCCTGATCCTGCCGGACTATATCCACGCCGCCCCCCTGGCCCGCGCCCTGGGTACGGATGTTGATACCCTTCGCGCCTACAACAGTTCCTTGCTGGCACCGGTATGGAGCGGGGAGAAGCGCATTCCCCGCGGCTATGCGCTGAAGTTTCCCCGCAACCAGCTCGGTCGACCCATGGCCCAGGCCGTGGCCGCCATTCCCGCCGACCAGCGGTTTGCCTATCAACAGCCGGATGTGCTGCACCGCATTGCCCGTGGGGAGACCCTCTCCCATATCGCCGTCCGTTACAACACCTCGGTCAGGGAGTTGATGGCCCTCAATGGACTGAGTAACCACAACATCCGCGCCGGGCAGACCCTGCGCCTGCCCGGTCGTGTGCAGGGTGCGACCCAGGTTGCCTCGGCCCCTGGCGGCAGGGCGGGGGACAATGGTCTCTATGTGATCCAGCCGGGGGATTCACTGTGGGCCATAGCGCGGCGCTTCAACCGCACCGAGCAGGAGTTGCTGGCCTGGAACCGGCTCGACAACAAGCACCGCATCATGCCGGGGGACACCCTGCGGGTGGCGATGGTGGATTGATCGCGACCATGGCGCGCTCCTGCGGAACAGCCGTATAAAGTAGCTTTTTTACGACATGCCGTGAGCGTTGTGTTTCGATGGCGTTACGCCTGGAATCCTGCACCGAGCTATCTTGGCGTCGGACCTCCAGCGTCAGACCCCAATGGCACTGAGTTAAGCCCCTTTACGGTAGTAGGGCGGTGTCCCGGGGGAGAGTTTTCGAG
>JBJHDJ010000515.1:0-2027 GCA_050486485.1 Porticoccaceae bacterium | reverse complement strand
CGCCTCGCCACCCAAGGGCTTGACCCGCGCCGCTGTGTGCGGACGCTGGCGGAACGAGGCGCCCTGGTGTTGGTCGAGGGTGGGGGCCGGGCTCGACAGGGTGGCGGGCGTGCCGCTCATTCGGTAGGGCACGGTGGGGTAATCCACGGTGCCGAGAGTGGGGTGCGGCAAGGGCTGGAAAAACCCCCGGTGACTGAATTGCGGTGACTGGTACAGGTCGGCGCTGTCGTTGACGGGCACCAGGGGAATGCCCAGCCGCTGTGCCCGCTCGGAGATCTCGTTTCTGTGCTGGCTGGCCACCCAGTCGCGGAAGTTGCGGCGGAATTCCGCCACCAACTCGCGGGTGACGCCAAATTCCAGCCAGTTTTCGTCGTAGGCTTTCATCCAGGCTGGGTCGCCCATCAGTTCCTGCAAACCCCGCCAGTGTTTCTGATTGGTGATATACAGGTACACGGCGCCGTCGGCGCAGCCGAAAAAGTCCGAGGGGCCGGCCTGGTCGTAGGCGGTGCGGTCGCGGCCAGCCTGGTCCTCCCCGGCCAGCAGGCGGCCGAGCACCAGATCGGCGCGGGACACCATCACATCCCGCATGGAGATATCGATGCGCTGTCCGGCGCCGCCGTGGTCGCGCCAGTAAAGGGCTGAAAGCACGCAGGTGGCAGCCTCGAGGCCCGCCTCGTAGTCCACATTGAAGCGCCCTGGCCCCTTGAGGGGCGGCTTGGCGGCATCGGCGGAGCTGGGGGTGTGGTAGCCCCAGCCGCTGTCGTGGAAGATGTTGATGCTTTTTGCGTTCCTGCGGTTGTTGGGGGTGTCGCGACCCCAGGGGCCGATGGTGCAGAACACGGTGTCGGGGTAGCGCTTTTCCATGTCCCGGTGGCTCAGGCCCACATCCGCCAGCCATTCGGGGTCGTGGTCGTCCACCACGGCGTCCGCCTGTTCGATCAGCCGGTAGAGATGCTCCCTGTCCTCGGCGCGGTCGAGATCCAGGGCCAGGGAGCGCTTGTTGCTATTGAGGTAGGCGAACAGCCCGCTGGCCTCGACGCCAGGCGCGCCGTCCACCAGGGGGGCCATGTGGCGGGTCGGGCTGCCGGTGGCGGGCCTCTCGATCTTGATGACATCGGCGCCAAAGTCCGCCAGCAACTTTGCGCAGTACTCGCCGGATACGGATTCCGCGAGTTCGACGATCCTGATAGTGGTGAGGGCAGTCATGAAGTCTTTCTCCAACCGTGGCCTGTCGATCCCGTCAGGGAGAGGGCAGGGTGATTATTGCTGTAATGGCATGCGACAACCGGGAAGCCTATCCCGAGCGCAGGAAATCACCATCTTAGTATCAATCACCCTGGAGTCATGAGCCCTGGCCGGTAACCAAATTTGACTGCGGAAGAAAGTCCCGCCCTGTCGGCGCCGTCCGGAGCACTTGGCGGCGACCGTCGGCACTGCGTTACACTGGCCTGGCCTCACCCTCAGCGGTGCTTGTCACCATCGCCACGGAGAAATTCATGACAGCCACCCTTGCTTCGCTTTTTTCCCTGGAGGGCCGCGTTGCCCTGGTCACTGGCGGTACCGGCGGTGTTGGCCTGATGCTCGCCAGGGGCTTGCTGATGGCGGGGGCGGGGGTGCTGATCTCCGGGCGCAACCCCCAGTCCGGGCAGGCCGCCGTGGAGGCCCTGTCCGAGCACGGCCCTTGCGAATTCGTGCGCGCCGACCTGTCCACGGAGGAGGGCATCGAGGCATTGGCCGCGGAGGTTGCCCACAGGGCGCCCCGACTCAATGTGTTGGTGAACAATGCCGGCATCGGCTTTCGGGCTGCCATGGGTGACTATGGCGCGGCGGATTTCGCCGCTGTGTTGTCGGTGAATGTCACCGCGCCTTTTCTGCTGGCCCAGGCGCTGCACCCATTGCTGGCGGACAATGCCTCTCCCCGGCATCCCGCCCATATCATCAATACCGGCTCCATCGCCGGTATCGCCACCACTTCAGACTCCTTCGTGTACGGTCCCAGCAAGGCGGCCCTGCACCAGCTCACCCGT
>JBJHDJ010000514.1:0-2027 GCA_050486485.1 Porticoccaceae bacterium | reverse complement strand
TTGGGCTTGGCCTGGCTGACCAGCTTGCGAATGGTGTCGGCCAGGGCCTCGGTATCGCTGATGTTTTTCTCGACAACGGTATTGGGAGGCAGGGGGCGAACCATATAGCTTTCCACCCTGTAGCGGCTGCCGCTCTTGCTCAGCTCGATCAACTTCACCGAGGTGGAGGTGATATCGAGTCCGAGGACGGGCTTGGCCCCGGCTTTCAAAAAGCTGAAGAGTTCCATTTTTGTGTTCTATATCCCACTGTTGCGAGCAGTTTGTTAACAGCAACTTTAACTTATTGTCGCAGCTTTGCAAATGGATGCAATGCTATTGGCGATAATTTTATAATACACCCCTGTGGAGGGTCCCCTGGCCAATGAAATCATACTTGCCCGGCTTTTGTAAGCAGTTGCTGTTTTTTACCGTGTTTGCCCTGGGGGGTGTCCTGCTGGTGGCGGCCGGTTTCTACCTCTACCTGAGCCCCAAGCTGCCCTCCCCGGAGACCCTGCGCACCGTCAAGTTGCAGACTCCCATGCGGGTCTACTCCAGCGACGGCCTGTTGATCAGCGAGTTTGGCGAGAATCGCCGCACCCCCTTGCGATTCGACGAGATCCCCACCCATTTCGTCCACGCCATTCTCGCGGCGGAGGATGACCGCTTCTTCGAACACAGCGGCGTGGATATCACCGGCCTGGCGCGGGCCCTGGTGGAGTTGATCAGCACCCGCGAAATCCAGTCGGGAGGCAGCACCATCACCATGCAGTTGGCGCGCAACTTCTTTCTCACCACGGAACAAAGCTTCATAAGAAAATTCAATGAGATACTCCTCGCCTTCAGGATCGAGGACGAACTCCGCAAGGAGGAGATCCTGGCGCTGTATTGCAACCTGATCTTCCTTGGCAACCGCGCCTACGGCATCGAGGCCGCCGCCCAGGTGTACTACGGCGTGCCGGCCAGGGAACTGACCCTCGACCAGGCCGCCCTGATCGCCGGCCTGCCCAAGGCGCCCTCCGCCTTCAACCCCCTGGTCAATCCCACCCGCGCCATGACCCGCCGCGACTGGATCCTGCGGCGCATGCACCGCCTGGGCTATATCGATGCCGAGCAGATGGAAGCCGCGTTGGCGCAGCCCATGAACGCCAGCAGCCACGGTCCCAGCCGCGAACTGGAGGCCGCCTATGTAGCGGAAATGGCCCGCCAGGAAGTCATCCAGCGCTTCGGACTGGACGCCTACACCGAGGGCTACCGGGTGTTCACCACGGTGGACAGCGCCACCCAGCGCAGCGCCAACCGGGCACTGCGCGGCGGGCTGGTGGCCTATGACGACCGCCACGGCTACCGGGGCCCGGAAGCCCACCACCCCGACCCGGACACCTGGGCCGCGACCCTCAACAGGACGCCCCCCTCGGGGGCCATGCAACCCGCCATCGTCGCCGCCGTGGACAGTAACGCCGTCGAACTGACACTGCGCTTCGGCGGTTCCGCCAGGCTGCTGCTGGAGGGGCACCCGCCCATTCGCCGCTACCTCACCGAGAACTCACGCTCGGCGCCGGTCAGCGACCTCGCCACCCTGTTCCGGCCCGGAGACCTGATCCGCGTGCGCCAGGATGACGAGGGCAACTGGCGGCTCACCCAGATACCCCAGGTGCAGGGGGCGCTGGTGGCCGTCGACCCCGCCGACGGCGCCATCCGCGCCCTGGTGGGCGGCTTCGATTTCACCCAGAGCCACTTCAACCGCGCGGTGCAGGCCGAGCGCCAGCCGGGCTCCAACTTCAAGCCCTTCATCTACGCCGTGGCCCTGGAGAACGGCATGAGTCCCGCCACCCTCGTCAACGACGCCCCGGTGGTGTTTCACGACCCGCACCTGGAGCGGGTGTGGCGACCGGAGAATGTCAGCGGGCAGTTCTACGGCCCGACCTCATTGCGCAGGGCCCTGTACCTGTCCCGCAATCTGGTATCGATCCGGGTGTTGCGGGAGATCGGTGTCGAGCACACCATCGCCGCCATGGAGCGCTTCGGCTTCGACCCGTCGAGCCTGCCCA